>JAZSMX010000136.1:0-4790 GCA_045536125.1 Eubacteriales bacterium
TGAGAATCAGCTTGGTCAATTCCACAGGGGAAACGATGACACCGTCCTTGTAAACGCGCATGTTGCCCGAAGCGATCTCGTCAATGGGAATGACCTCACCGTTGTTGTAGCCAAACTCAAACTTGATATCCCAAAGGTCAAGACCGATGGACTTCAGATCGTCAGCGACCAGCTTTGTGATCTTGAGCGTTTGCTCCTTCATGCTTTCAAACATCGCAAAGTCCATGACGCCGAGAGCCGCCAAGCCCTCTGCCGTTACCAGCGGATCGCCCTTTTCGTCGTTCTTGAAGGTGCATTCCACGTAGCCGCCCTCAAGAGGTGTGCCGTCCTTGATGTATTCGCCGTATCTGCGAATGAAGCTTCCCGTTGCCACAAGACGGCAGATGACCTCAAGTCCGTGACCGAATACCTTGCCGGGGAGGACTTCCATCGTTGCGTTCTCTACGTCGGCAGAGACGTAGTGCGTTTTGATGCCTGCTTTTTTGCAAAGCTCAAAGTAGTAAATAGAGGTTTTCAGATTTTCCTTGCCAATACCGTCAATGGTAAGACCTACGGTGTTTTCACCGGGATCAAATACGCCGTCCTTGCCCGTGCAATCGTCCTTAAACTTGAGAAGCACGTTGCCGTTTTCGAGCTGGTAAACATCCTTGGTTTTTCCTGTGTAGAGCTTTTTCATAACCCGACTCCTTTTGTGTGTAAAAATTTGAACGCTTGAAAAGAACTGCGGGGCAGTGTTTTTCGATACTCTTTAAGTATACGACAAAAAACGGAAAAAGTCAACTGTCGGATTGAAAAAAATATAGGTCGTTTAGAAAAAAATATTTGTGCGTTTTATGCTGTTCAAAAAAACTGTGAAAGGAAAACCCAAAAAAATGATACGTATTTACACAAAAAAATCTATTGACAGAAACGGCGAAGTTTGGTATCATAAATGAAACGGAACTCATGGGGTCAAGCCCGTTGGGTTATACGATTGCAATCATTCCAATCAAAGGAGAAAAAATATGATTTTTCCGCAACCGATCAAAGAAGAGTATTTTGACGGCTCTTATCACTTGACTGCGCCTTGTACGTGCGGCGCGCTCATGGACGTATATGAAACCTATCGACAGGGAAACGGGGATCTGACGCTCCGGTTCGACCAAAGATTCGGGGAGGATGCCTACACCCTTACGGTAGGGGAGTCGGGAATCTCGCTTTCCTTTGGGAAGGAGAGCGGAAAATTCCGCGCCATCACGTCCCTCCGCCAACTGTTGCATGCACACGGAAATGCTCTTCCGTACTGTGAGATCTCCGATGCGCCGCAGTTTGCCCGTCGCGGCTACATGCTGGATATCAGCAGCGCGCGCATTCCTAAGCTTGAGACGCTTAAGCGGCTGGTTGATCTCTTGGCTGAGCTGAAATACAACGAGATTCAGCTTTATATGGAGGGATTCTGCTATCAATTCCCACACTTCCCGCAGGTCACCGAGGGCTTTGACTGCTTGACACCTGCCGATATGGTGGAGCTGGATGCTTACTGTGCCGATCGGTTTATCGATCTTGTACCCAACCAAAATTGCTTTGGACATATGGCGGTGTGGCTTTCCCACAAGGATTTTACGCATCTTGGTGTGGGAGATGCCGATCACAAAACGGGTACCTTGAATATCCTCTTGCCGGAAACCGAAGAGTTCGTTGAAAAGCTCTTCGATTCCGTTCTTCCTTATTTCCGTTCTCAATACGTCAATATCGGACTTGACGAGGCGTTCGGGCTTGGAAAATATCAGCTGGAGCAAATTTGTAAGGACAAGGGCAAAACCGAGGTGTTCATGTGGTGGCTCGGTAAAGTGTCCGACATGATCAAGCGCAAGTACGGAAAAACGGTCATGTTCTGGTCGGATATGGTATACGAGGCAAAGGAGGCGTTCCATCTTATTCCCAAGGGAGCGGTTGCTCTCAACTGGGGCTATGATCTGATCGAAACGGCTCTTTCGGATCGCCGCTGTGCATACTTGGAGGAGAAGGGGATTCCGTTCTACGTTTGCCCCGGTACCAGCACGTGGGTTGGCTTTACGGGTCGCTTTGACCTCTTGACCTTTAATCTGCGTACAAGTGCGGAATTTGGCGCGAATCACGGTGCGCGCGGATATCTTTTAACCGACTGGGGAGAGCACGGCACCCACAACACCTATCCTGTGTTCAGCTTGGTTCCCATCGCGCTCGGCGGTCAGTATGCATGGAATATCGGTGAATATCAAGACGGTTACCGCATGAAGCATCCCTTGACCGAGGCGGCACAGAAATACGTCGACGAATATGTGTTTGACGGAAAGTGTGCTTCGCATTTCCACTATAAGCTCTCTCAAACCTATCTGTTGGAGCCGAAAAGAATTCACTGTTCCTCCGTCATCCCCTTTGCGTTTCCCCTCAAGCTGAGCGAGCACGTAGTCCCCGGCTTTTTCGATCTTCGAGAAGAGGATCCCTTCTATTTTGAAAACGTCATTCTTTATCTTGGCAGAATCCTTTGTGACCTTGCAAAGAGTGATTTTGATGAGACGTTCAAACGGCAAACGGTTCTCGGTGCAACATATTATCTCCTTGCTGCCGAGCTTTGTATCATTCGCATCAAGGGAAGTGCCACCAAGGAAAAGATCGACGAGCTTGTTGCGCTGATCGATTTTGTCATTCCGGAGCACCGAGCGCTTTGGATGCTCGACAACTTTGAGCACGGGATCGAGAAATCCATAGATCTTTTGAACCGACACAAGGAAGAGCTCCTTGCTATGAAGGAAGGCTTATGAAGCATACGTCCTCATACGCACACTTAAAAATTGCCTGCTATACGTCCAGTCTTTCGATGTCGGTGGTGGGGAACCTCTCTCCCGTCCTGTTTCTGACTTTTCGCTCCCTTTACGGGATCTCCTATTCTCTGCTCGGACTTTTGGTTTTGATCAATTTTGTCACGCAGCTTGGCATCGATCTTATCTTTTCCTTCTTTTCCCACAAATTCAACATTCCGCGCGTGATCCGTATCATGCCGTGTCTTACGGTGTTAGGGCTTCTTGTCTATGCCCTCTCTCCGATTCTTTTTCCCGACGTTGTCTATCTCGGTCTTGTCATCGGTACGGTGATCTTTTCCCTGGCAGCGGGGCTTGGTGAGGTGCTGATCAGCCCCGTCATTGCGACCATCCCCGCAAAGGATCCCGAACGGGAAATGAGCAAGCTTCACTCCGTATATGCGTGGGGGGTGGTCGGGGTGATCGTAATCAGCACTCTCTTCCTCTTCTTTGTGGGATCGCATGCGTGGCAGCTTCTGGCATTGGGCTTTGCTCTCATTCCGCTTCTTTCCACAATCCTGTTTTGTACGGTCGAAATTCCCAATCTGGAATCCCCCGAACGGACAAGCGGTGCGTTTGCGCTCTTGAAAAATCGCGGTGTATGGCTTTGCGTGCTTGCGATCTTTTTCGGTGGCGCGGCAGAATGCACGATGGCACAATGGTGCTCCGGCTTCATTGAAGGCGCATTGGGCATCGAAAAGCTCTGGGGAGACCTCTTCGGTGTCGCGCTGTTTTCCTTGACCTTGGGGCTTGGACGCACCTTCTACGGAAAATTCGGTCGAAATCTTGGGCGCGTTTTGGTGTTGGGCTTTTTGGGAGCAGCCGTTTGCTACGGCGTTGCAGCACTGGTCGGAGTTCCCGCGGTCGCGCTCATCGCGTGCGCCCTGACCGGATTTTGCACCTCGATGCTCTGGCCCGGAAACCTCTCGCTTGCGGCAGAGCGTTTTCCTGCCGGCGGAGTATTCATTTATGCCATGATGGCGGCAGGCGGAGACCTCGGTGCATCAATAGGGCCTCAGCTGGTCGGGATTGTGACCGACGTGACAAGCGCATCCTCGTGGGGCGCGTCGCTTGCGTCCTCGCTCTCGCTTTCTCCCGAGCAGCTTGGAATGAAGCTCGGTATGCTGATCGGAATGCTCTTTCCCTTGGTCGGTGTCTTTTTGGCGTACCGACTTTGGAAAGGAAAGCGTTCTTCTCAATAAAAATACACAGTCCCACAGAATCTGTCTCTCTTTGAGTGCGATTCTGTGGGACTGTGTGTATTCTGTTATATCATCAATTTATGAAGCACCGAACAGCCTATTCGTTTGCGGAATCTTGAAAAGGATTGCCGAAGCTGCTACGGTGATGACCGTTTCGGGAAGCATGTAAATTCCATTATAGCAGATCGAATAGAGAACGGGTTGATTCACCCACTCCGCACCGAATGCCACAAATTCCGCGTAATTCGCCCAAAGGATCACACCGGAAAAGAAATGGACAAGGAATCGAAGCACGCAAGCGAGGACGATTCCCAAAAGCTGTCCGACGACTCCCTTCTTTCGGAATATGCCGGCAATGCCGAGAACTGTAAAAGCGAGAATGTAATCCAGGAATAGAGAACCGATCAGCATCATGGGCGTGAGTCCGTAGGAGAAAACGCCGCCCTGTAGGATCTGAAACCAGGAGTAGCAAAAGGCAGAGCCAAGTCCCCACTTCATTCCGTGCTTGATCGCGATCAGAAAAATGGGAAGCATGGACGCGAGTGTGACCGAGCCGTCAAAGGGGAGTTGGATGATCTTGATGAAGCTCAACGCAACGGCGAGAGCCAGCAGAATGGCACATTCGCAAAGGGTGTAGATTGTTTTTTGGTGTTTCATATTCGGTCTCCTCCTTGAAATCAAATTGACCGCACGGGATCTCCGTGCGGTCAATTTGGTTCGTCAAAAAGGTGGCGAATCGCCAATCTCCCTCCGTCGGCATTATCCCCAT
>JAZSMX010000024.1:0-12791 GCA_045536125.1 Eubacteriales bacterium
TGTCTCAAATGCACCGAATGCATTTGAGACACCCCCGTTATTTGGGTTGCGTGAAGCATCACGCGGTTTTATTCGGGAAAAGCGGCTTCAAAGCCCATGGCGTCTCTGTATTCCTCGTAGAATTCATCGCCAAATTCCTCACGGATGAAGTCCTCGTATTCCGCAAGAAAATCCTCGGACATGATGTCGGGAAGGAACATCATGATTCCCATCAGCAAAATGCAGATCAATACTCCCAGAATTCCGAGGATCAAGCCCGCGATCGCAAGACCGGGAATTTTTTTGTCCGCTTCACGGTCCTTGGCGAGAAACGCAAATACGATGGCAAGGATCGAGCAGACCAAGGGGATGAACAAAAGATTGCAGATGCAGCAGCAACAGCAGGTGCAAAGGCTGACGATGCCAAGCACCAGGGAGGCAATGGCAAAGCCTCGTCCCGAGCTTTTCGGCTCTTGCGGTTGTGGAGGATCGAAGAAGGTGGCGCCGTTGTTCGGTTGATAGTCGAAATTCTGATTCATGGGAAAGACCTCCTTTACGGGTACTGCTTATATTTTACTATAAAATCCAATCGATTACAATACTTTTTTGAAAAAAACAAAAAGAATGCTTTTCAAAGCGCGTTTTTTATGATAGAATAGAAGCACGCACCATTTTGAGGGGAGGGGAAGAGCTTTGATGAAAAGATCACGCGTTTGGTTTGTGCTGCTACACGCAGCGCTTTTGCTTCTGATCCCACTCTTCTTTTTTTATTCGTGGGCGGTAGAGCAGCTTCCGCCACGGATGTCGGGCTGCCTTTTGCACGATCTGCTGCTCCTGTATTGTCCGATGTGCGGCGGTACGCGCGCCCTTCACGCGCTTTTGTCCTTTGATGTTCTGTCGGCATTTCGCTACAATGCGGTGCTGACGCTGTCGATCGCTGCCTTCCTTGTTCTTGATGCGGTGGCATGGTATCGTTTTTTCAAGGGGAAAGAGCCCTACCTTCGCATGCCTGCGTGGGGATGGATTCTGTTTGCTTCCCTGCTTGTTGCGTTTTTCGTTTTGAGAAATCTTCTGATGATCCTGTTCGGCTTCGATCCCACGGGGGATCTTGGCGCGCTATGGAGAATCATCATGAAACGTTGAAGGGAACTCCCGTGTGCGAAGCGCATCGGAGTTCCCTTTTTCTTGATTTTTTCAGAGCACGGCAAGATTGATCACGGGAATTCCCACCTTTTGCGCGTAGGAGACGGTGTATGCCGTTCCCCCCGACGCGCCCTCTCTTAAAAAGGCGATACACGCGTCGGCACCGTCCACAAGTCTGCGGTTCCTTTGATGCATCACACCGCGGTAGTAGGTTTCGCTGAGAAATTCATGCGCGTCCGCAAGTCCCAGGATGCGTTGGTATTCCTTGACGTCCTTCTCGTCCCACCCCCTGGTTTGTGTTTTACAGGGAAGGATCAATTCCAGACGGACGGAGGGATAGTGCTCCTTGATAAACAGTACTGCCTGTGCCGCCAGAGTGTCAAATCCCAAAGCACCTCCCGCGCGGAAGACGGTGGCGCCACTGAGAACACACCTCTCAATTTCCTTGACAAGAAGAACCTTCAAGCGCGGAAGCTCCTTATCTGTGATGCTCCGATGCCCGGTAAAGCAAACTGTTTTCATACGTACCTCCCGTTCCGTTCGCGTTTTTTTCGAGCTCTGTCCTTATTTTACCACCAACCCTTCAAAAAGAGAAGAGGTTTTCGAAAATAAACTGAAATTTTTACAAAAAATCGTATGACAGCACAAGACTGCCCACGACGGGCTTTTCCATTTTTTGCGGTGTTTTCTTCCGTATTCTCTCCGATTTCTCAAAAAGACGCGCGTTTTTTTCAAGGAACGGAAAAAAAGAACAAAATACACGCTCTCATCTTTCGACCGTTTCCTGTTCTCTGCGGGTGTAAAATAGTGGCAGATGACAAAACGAGGAAGGAGATCGTGTATGCAGGAAGAAAAAATCAAAGGTCGTGTCAAAGAAAAGGTGAAAACGGAGGAGGGAAATCGCTTCGGTGCGTGGGTATCCTCGCACGCTCGGCACTTCTTTTTCGGAACGCTCTTCTTTTCGGGAGCGTTTCTTTTGGGAGAGGGGCGGCTGCTCTTCGGAAGCGCGCCCTTGGGAATCGCGCTCCTGTGCGGTACGGGAACGTATACGCTGTCGATTCTTTTGGGGCTGATCGCGTCGGCGCTCACCGAGGGGGATGCCGCACCGATCTACATCTTAGTCTACGTTGCGGCGGCGGTGATGCGGATTCTTTCAGGGCTCATTGCGGATAAGGAGACACCGAGAGCACTTCTTCGTGAGGTGTTCGGCTCCGAGGTGCGGGAGCGCTTGGGAATTGGGGAGGCGGAACGCCACCGCAAAGAGGACGTGGGCGAGGCTCGGACGCTGATATCGGAGGTGCGCGGCATCTTTTGCGAGAGCGTGGGGCTTCGGATGGCAACGGCGGGCGTGTGCGCGCTCACGCTTTCCGTCTACCGAATGATCGTCGGGGGCTTTCGCTTCTACGATTTCTTCGGTGGGCTCTTTTGCGTGACGGTGGCTGCCGCTGCGACGGCGGTCTTTTCGGTGGCGTTGGACGATCGAAGCAGCTTTCGTCCTCTGCGCCTCTTTTCCGAGGCGGCACTTCTTTTTTCTCTGGTGTGGTCGTCACGGGAGCTTCTTGTGTTTTCTCTTGCGCTTTCCCCGATTCTCTCCTTTGTCCTCTGCCTTTGCGCGACACGGAGAAAGGGGGCGTTTGAGGGGATCTGCGCGGCGCTTTTGTGCGGACTTGCCCACAATCCAATGAACGCGCCCGCGTATTTGCTTTTGGTGCTGGGCTTTTTGTTCTTTTACAGCATGGGACGGGAGGGGGCAGGACTCTTTTTTGGAAGCCTTTGCGCGCTCCTTTGGTCAGTGTATGCCATGGGAGCTGCGGTGCTCTTTGAAATGATCCCAACTGCGCTGATTGCGCTGGTTTCCTACAGCCTTGTGTGGCGCTTGCCCTTCCTCGGAAAGGAAAGGGAGGTAGCCTGCGACGGGGAGGAGAGAAGCCTTGACGAATTGAAATATCGGGATGCCAATGACCGTTTTCGCGGTATCTCGGATGCCTTTTCGTCACTCTCCGAGGTCTTTTACAATCTGAGCGATCGCTTCCGTCGCCCGGGAACGCTGGATCTCAGACGTGTGTGCGACTCCGCCTTTGATACGCACTGTGCCGACTGTCCCAATAAAACGGTTTGCTGGGGCTTGGAATACGCGGAGACGCTTGCCACGGTCAATTCTCTGATCTCGGCACTGCATACCAAGGGGGAGGTCACGGCATCAAACGTGGAGGGGACTCTGCAGCAGAGATGTCAGCGGATGCCCGATATTCTGGAGTGCATCAATCGGGAATGCACCCATCTGACGGGGGAGCTGCTCCGCAACAACCGCACGGAGATTCTGGCGATGGATTACGAGGGTGCTGCCAAGATCATCAGCGATGCTCTGGAGGCGGACGACGGAGAATACCGCTTCGATACGGCACTGGAGCGAAGAATCTCGGAATACCTTTCGGATGCGGGGGTTGGATATTCGGGCGTGACGGTGTACGGAAGCCGACGCAGAAGGATTCTTGTGCGCGGTGCGGACGTTGAAAATGCCAAGGTCACGGCAGAGGTGCTCAGAAGCGACCTCGGGGAAATGTGCGGCGCGCGCCTGGAGCGTCCCACCATTGAGATCGAGCACGGTGTGGGGAGCATGGTCTTTTGCTCGGGGCAGAAGCTCCGTGTGCGAGGCGCGCAAAACAATATCTCCGCGGACGGTGGCATCAGCGGAGACAGTGTCAATCTCTTTTCCAATAAAAAGGATTATTTTTACGCTCTGATCAGCGACGGTATGGGGGCAGGTCACGAGGCGGCGCTGACGTCGGGGCTCTGCTCGGTCTTCCTTGAAAAGATGCTCCGAGCGGGGAACCGCGCCAAAACCTCACTTCGGATGCTGAACAATATGATCCGCTCGCGCGGCGCGGACAGCACGCGCGAATGCTCCTCCACGGTCGATCTTCTGGAATTGGATCTGATGACAGGGGAATGCACCTTCATCAAAAGCGGTGCCGCCCCCTCCTTCGTCGTGCGCGAGGGACGGGTGCAGAGAATGCAGGCAGGTACGGTTCCCATCGGGATCATCTGTGCCCTGGATGCCAAGGAAACCACCTTCGCGCTGTCCGAGGGGGACACGGTGATCATGGTCAGCGACGGCGTGATCGAATGCGACGGTGACGGAGAGTGGCTGGTCTCCTTTTTGTCGGGCGTAGGAGAGCTGACACCCGAGGAGATCGTCTACAGCATCTGTCTCCACGCGGCGGCACACGACGGTCATGACGACTGCTCCGCGATCGCGCTTCGCATCGAGGGGGCAGACGAGTAAGGAAGAGCCGCGCCCTATCGGCATGAGGCAACAAAAAAAGCTTACGGTGGATTGCCGTAAGCTTTTTTTGACGGTTCTTATGCGTCCTTCTTGACGTCGAGAACCTGTTTTCCGTTATAGAAGCCGCACACCTTGCATACGCAATGATTCTTTACGAATGCGTCACATGCAGGGTTGGAGCACTTGTTCATGCCGGGCATGGAGAGCTTGCTGTTATTGGAGCGTCTCTTGTCTCTGCGGGCCGCGGATACTTTTTTCTTCGGTACTGCCATGTCTACACCTCCTCGTTACTTATCTTCCTCATTTTTGTCAAACAGCTTCTTCAGCACGGCAAGCCGCGGATCCGGTTCCGCAGTGGGACAACCGCAATCGCCGAGGCGACGGGGCCTTCCGCACTTGGGACATAGGCCGGGGCAATCCTTTGAACACAGAAATCTCATAGGGAAGGAGAGAAGCAATTCCTCACGGATTGTTTCATCAAGGTCAAGCTTGCCGCCATCAATCACGGCATACTCATCCACGTTCTCCTCGAGCTGTTCCTCTGTGAGAGTGCCCTCCGCAGCGACCGTCCGTTCGAGCTGAACGGCAAAGTCTCCGCTGACGGGCTCCAGACAGCGTGCACATTCTGCGTGATACGCAACGGAAGCCGTTAAGGAAAGGCGCATGTAGCCCGCCTCATCGGTTACGTCGCCCACCACGTGAGCATCGCCGTCGAATTCCGCGCCATCCGGAAGATCTGGAGCAAGCAGATAATCGATGTGAATATGATCTGTTTCGCCGCGAAGCATCGGACGCATATCCAGAATCATGATCATCTACCTCCCATTTTCGGTTGACATAAAATGCGACAACTAATATTATAACCGTTTCCCGTCGGTTTGTCAATAGCTTTTTTCTAATTTTCCGCACAAACAAAAAATCTTTTTCGCACCGTTTTTGGACTTTTGGACGGTTTTGGGGGGTGAGGAGGATCGGTTGGAAGTCTCGGAAAACGATTGACAAATCTTATCTTTCGTGATACAATAGCCCTATATTACATTATGGGAGGTTGGCGCGTGAGGACTGTCGGAATCATTTGTGAATGCAATCCGCCGCACGGAGGGCATGCATATCTTTTGGAATGCGCGCGGCGCGCGGGCGCGGATCGCATCCTTTGCGTGATGAGCGGTTGCTTCGTTCAGCGCGGCGAGGCTGCGGTGGCGGATGCTTACGCGCGTGCCGAAATTCTGGTCCGCTCGGGGGCGGATGCCGTCTTTGAGCTGCCCGCACCGTATGCCTTTGCAAGCGCTGAATACTTCGGGCTTGCGGGGGTGGATTTGTTGGATCGCTTGGGGTGCGATGAGCTTTGGTTCGGATCGGAAACGGGGGAGCTTGCCCCTCTTCTTCGCCTTGCCGAAATCGCACAGAGCGAAGCCTTCGCGCTCACTTACCGTGAAGCGTGTGCGAGGGGCTTGGGCACGGCGGAGGCATATTTTAAAACGCTTTCCTCCCTCGGGGGAGAGGGGACGCGCTTGCTTCCCAACGATATTTTGGCGCTCTCCTATCTGCGCGCCCTGCTTTGCATCGAAAGCCGAGTGAAGCCCGTGACGGTCAAGCGGGTGGGGAGCGGATACGCACAAAGAACGCTTTCCAAGGATTCCTTTCCCTCTGCCACGGCATTGCGCCTCTTGTGGGAAACGGAGGGGTTCGACGCACTCTCCCCCCATCTGACGGATGCGGCACGGGAGGTGCTTTTGAGAGAATGGGAGTCGGGGAGAGCCCCTGCGAGCCTTGCGCGCGCGGAGCGATTGATCATAGGGCAGATCCGCCTTGCCGACGCGTCGCGTCTTACCACTCTTGCGTCCTTAGGCGGCGGACTTGCGGGACGCCTTCAGCATGCCGCAAGGGATGCCGATTCCCTGGAGGAAATGATCCGACTTGCCGCCTCCGCGACCTATCCCGACGCAAGCGTGCGCCGCGCGATCCTCTACGCCCTTTTGGGGGTGGAGAAGAGGGATCTGGAGGCAAAATGTGTCTACGTCCGCTTGCTCGCTGCCAATGAAAGGGGACGGGAAGCGGTGAGAGAGGCGCGTCGGGCGGCGCGCGTTCCGATCCTTACACGCTACGGGGACGCCCTGGGGCTCCCCGAGGGAGAGCGTCAGGCGGAATTGGAAACGGCAGCCGCGGAGCTTTACAGTCTCATGCTTCCTCGCGCGTCATCGGGAAAGCGCTTGCTATGCCATTCTCCCGTCATTGTTTAAAAGAATTTTGAAAAAAATGAAAAAAAATACGAAAAAGCACTTGACACGGACGCAAAAATCGTGTATAATCGGGAAAGATAATTTTGTTTCGGGATTATCCCGTGATGGATATTATCTCTTGTTTACCGGTGGAGGGGGGGATATAAAATGGCAGAAATCAGAGTCAAGGAAGGCGAGTCTCTCGACAGCGCACTTCGTCGCTTTAAGCGTGCAACCGCCCGTTCAGGCATCCTCACCGAGCTTCGCAAGAGAGAGCACTATGAGAAGCCGAGCGTGAAACGTAAGAAGAAGTCTGAAGCAGCCAGAAAGCGCAAGTATAAGTAATTTACTTGCAAAAAAACGGAGGCAGTCGTTGGTGCATGGGCATTCGGCGGTTGCCTCCTGCTTTTTTTGAAAAAAAGCGGACAAAAACCGTATTTTTTTTATAAAAAGTATTGCAAAGCCGAAAAAAGTGTGATATAATATGGAATAGTAGAGTATAGTTAGGATGTAGAGTGGGCTTGTTTAAGAACCCGCTCTTAATTTTTGGCATTTCGAAAACGAGGGTTAAGGATATGAAAAAGAACAGCGGAGGTGTGGTGCGCGCCGTCAGAGAGATCGCGGAGCCGCTTGCCGATGAATTGGGCTACGTCCTCTGGGACGTGGAGTACGTCAAGGTCGGTGCGGATATGTATCTTCGCCTGACCATCGACAGCGAGGAAGGAATCACGATCGACGATTGCGAGCGGATGCACCGCGCGATCGATCCCCTTCTGGATGAAGCGGATCCTATTGAGGAGGCGTATCATCTGGAGGTTTCCTCTCCCGGAATCGAGAGGGAATTGAAGGAGGATTGGCAGATCTCGGCATGCGAGGGCTGGAGCGTGGAGGTGCGCCTTTACGCGCCGATGGACGGGGCGAAGAGCTTCGTCGGTGATCTTGTAGGACTGGACGCGGACGGCTGCGTTGTCGTTGACTGCGGCGGTACGGAGCGTCGCTTTGCCCGTTCGGCGGTGGCAATGCTGCGTACCCGTTACGATTTTGATGCGGACAGATGATTATGAATGACAGGGAAAGACACAGAAAGGATATACAGGAATGAACACAGAGTTTTTTACGGCACTGGATTTGCTGGAGAAGGAAAGAGGAATCCCCGCAGCGTATATGATCGAGAAGATCGAGGCGGCATTGGTTTCCGCTTACAAGAAGGAATACGGTAACAATACCAACGTTCGTATTCTTATTGATCCCGCGAAGAAGGACGTCAGAGTTTATCAGCAGAAGACGGTCGTTGAGACGGTCGAGAACCCCGAAATCGAAATTTCTCTTGCCGATGCGAAGTGCATCGCAAAGAAGTATGTGCTGGGCTCGGTGGTCGAAACGGAGGTCAAGCCCAAGAACTTCCGCCGTCTGAGTGCGGCGGCTGCCAAATCCGTGATCATTCAGGGCATCCGCGAGGGCGAGAGAATCGCCATGCAGGAGGCATACGAAAACAAGCATGAGGAAATCATCACCGCAACGGTCAGCAAGGTGGATCGTGAGACGGGGAACGTGGTTCTGGAAACCGACACCAGTCGCGCGGTGCTTCTCAAGGGCGAGCAGATCCCCGGGGAAAGCTTCCTTGTGGGAGATAAGATCAAGGTCTTCGTCATGGAGGTCAACAAGGAGTCAAGAGGTCCTGTGGTGACTCTCTCCCGTGCGCACGCAGGTCTTGTGCGGCGCATGTTTGAATTGGAAATTCCCGAAATTGCCGACGGAATCGTGATGGTCAAGGGTGTCGCGCGTGAGGCGGGCTCCCGTACCAAGATCTCGGTCTATTCGAGAGATCCCGACGTCGAGCCGGTGGGCGCTTGTATCGGTAACAGAGGTGTGCGTATCGCGGGCATTCTTGAGGAATTGCGCGGAGAAAAGGTAGACATCGTTCTCTACAGCGAAAAGCCCGAGGACTACATCGCGGCGGCACTCTCTCCCGCAGAGGTGCTCTCCGTGACCGTGACGGGCGAGAGAAGCTGCCGTGTACAGGTTGCTCCCGATCAGCTGTCTCTTGCGATCGGTAAGGAGGGACAGAATGCCCGTCTTGCCGCCCGTCTGACAGGCTTTAAGATCGACATCAAGGCTGACGGCGCGGAATAAGCTCGCTTTATGGAAAAGAAGGTAAAAAAGATCCCAATGCGTCAGTGCTTGGGATGTAACGAGCATAAGCCCAAGGCGGAAATGCTTCGGGTGGTTCGGAGTCCCGAGGGAGAGATCTCTCTTGACTTCCGCGGAAAGAAATCGGGACGTGGGGCATACGTCTGCCACAGCGTCAAGTGTCTGCGTCGGGCGCGCAAGAGCCGTCGGATCGACCGCGTTCTGGAATGTGAGATTCCCGAGAGCGTTTACGATGCAATGGAAAGCGAGCTTGAGCAGTATGCAGAGTGACGTGATCGAACGGAGGGATTCTCTGCTCCGTGCTCTCGGTCTTTGCCAAAGAGCGGGAAAGCTGATCACGGGTGTTCCCATGATCTGTGAAGCGCTTAAGGCGGGGAAAAGGGTATATGCGGTGATTGCGCCCTTCGACAACGCGAAAAATTCATCCAAACGTCTGCAGGACAGATGCACCTATTACGGTGTCCCTCTGTATACCGTCGCCTTTGACGGTGAGGAGCTGGCGCACGCGGTGGGGAAGCATGCGCGTCTTGCGGCGATCGCCGTGACGGACGAACATCTTTCGAGATTGGTTACGGCAAGTCTTTTGAAAACGAAGGAACAGTAAAATGCGGGAGTCTGCGGCTCTTGGCATGAAATAAGTTATCAATCCGCTCCTGCTCTGCGGGCAGGACGGCATCGGGAGGAAATATGGCATCATCTATGAATCAACAATTCAAAATCACCAAGCTTGCAAAGGATCTCGGAATGAAGAGTCGGGATCTGGTGGATCTGTTGGCACAAAACGGCATTGAGGCGAAGACGACGCAAAAGGCGTTGGAGCCGGTGGAGTTCGATATTCTGTTCGAGCATCTGACCAAAACGAATCAGATCACAGATATCGGAAGCTATCTTGACGGAGTGACCTGTATTCCCTCCAAGATAAAGAAGGAGACGCCCGAGGAAGCACCCAAGGCAGAGGTCAAGGATGCACCCCCCGCGGAAGCGAAGGCTGCTCCCACAGCAGAGGGAGAGGAAGCACCCAAGGCAGAAGTCAAGGCTGCTCCCAAGGCAGAAGCGAAGGAGACTCCCAAGGCAGAAGAAAAGCCCGAGGTGAGCAAGGAGAGCGTTCCGCAGCCCTCTCCCGCAGAAAAGAAGGAAGAAAAGAAGGATGCGCCCCAAAAGGCAGCACCCTCCGCTGCACCGAGCCGTCCCGCGGCTCGTCAGCCCTATACGGGAAATCCCTACCGTCCGCAGCAGAACGGGCTTCCCGGAAATTACGGTATGCAACAGAATCAGCGTCCCGCACCCACACAGGGCGGTGCGCGTCCGCAATACGGAAACGGCAATGCGGCACAAGGAAATTCTAACTTTGGCGGCGCTCGCCGTCAGGAGGGTGCGCCCGCAAGCCAGAGCCGTTTCTCCCAACCGAGCTTTGGCGGCAATGACCGCTTCTCTTCCCAGGGAAGAGGACCTGCACCCGATCGTAGAGGAGGAGCTCCCGACCGCAGAGGCGGTGCTCCCGATCGCAGAGGTGGCGGCTTTGACCGCGACAAGGGCGATTTCGTTCAGAGCGCGCCGAAGGAAACCTTCAAGGCACAGCCCATTGTGCGCGGCGCTTCCACCAACGTCAATCCCGACGGAACGAGAAAGGGACCCCGTGTCATCGACACGCACGGCTCCAACGTCGATCTTTCCAAGTACGATGAGCGCCTTGACAGCTTCGTGTCCGATCACGAGAGCTTTGAGGGCGGAAACCAGAAGCTGAAGAAGCAGAACAACGCGCAGCAGGGCGCGCAGAGCTTTGGCAAGCCCGCCTTCTCAAAGGGCGGCAAGAATGCGAAGGGACGCCGCGGAGCAGCCCCCGCCGTCCAGCAGCCCGTCTCCTATAAGCCTACCTCGGTGGAGCTTCCCGAGGAGATCGTTGTCGGTCAGCTGGCATCCAAATTGCACGTGACCGCGGGTGAGGTCGTCAAGAAGCTGATGCTGATGGGCATGATGGCGACCATCAACCAGGTGGTTGATTTTGATACGGCGGCACTGGTTGCCGACGAGTTTGGAATTGAGGCAACGCGCGAGGTTGTCGTCAGCATCGAGGAAAAGCTCTTCGAGGAGGTCGAGGATACCGAGGAAACGCTTCTTGACCGCGCTCCCGTCGTTTGCGTCATGGGACACGTCGACCACGGAAAAACCTCCATTCTTGACGCGATCAGAAACACGAACGTCACCGCGGGCGAGGCGGGCGGTATTACCCAGCACATCGGTGCGTACCGCGTCAAGGTCAACGGTCGGGACATGACCTTCCTTGACACGCCCGGACACGCGGCGTTCACCGCAATGCGTGCGCGCGGAGCAATGGCTACGGACATCGCGATCCTTGTCGTGGCGGCAGACGACGGTGTCATGCCCCAGACGGTAGAGGCGATCAACCACGCAAAGGCGGCGGGGATCGACATCGTTGTCGCAATCAACAAGATGGATAAGCCCACGGCAAATCCCGACAATATCAAGCAGGAACTGACTAAGTACGGACTGGTTCCCGAGGAGTGGGGCGGCGACGTGATCTGCGTTCCCGTATCCGCACTGACGCGTCAGGGTATTGACGATCTGTTGGAGAGCGTTCTGCTCGTTGCGGACGTCAAGGAGCTCAAGGCGAACCCCAACCGCCGCGCAAAGGGAATTGTCATCGAGGCGAAGCTGGATCGCGGAAGAGGTCCTGTCGCAACGGTGCTTGTTCAGCACGGTACGCTTCATAACGGAGATATCATCATTGCGGGAACGGCAGTCGGACACGTTCGTTCCATGACCGACCACTACGGCAAGAACGTCAAGGCGGCAGCACCCTCTGTGCCCGTTGAGATCACGGGACTTTCCGAGGTTCCCTCGGCAGGTGACGAGTTCCAGGCGGTCGAGGACGAGAGAATGGCAAGAACCCTTGCCGATCAGAGACGCGACAAGGCAAAGGAGGACGTCTTCCGTGCCAATGCCAGAGCGAACCTCAACGATCTGTTCGCGCAGATCTCCGAGGGCGTCAAGGATCTCAATATCATTGTCAAGGCAGACGTGGACGGCTCTGTGGAGGCGGTCAAGGCATCCCTTCTCAAGCTTTCCAACGAAGAAGTCAAGGTGCGCGTGATCCACGCGGCGGCAGGCGGTATCACCGAGGGTGACGTCACCTTCGCGGCGGCTTCCAATGCGATCATCGTAGGCTTTAACGTCCGTCCCGACAAGAGTGCTCTGGATTCTGCAGAGCGTCAGAACGTGGACGTACGCACCTACCGCGTCATTTACGAATGCCTTGAGGAGATCGAGGCGGCAATGAAGGGTATGCTTGCTCCCAAGTTTCGCGAGAATCTGCTCGGCCACGCAGAGGTTCGTCAGACCATTCACGTTCCCAACGTCGGTACGATCGCGGGATGTTATATCCAGGACGGTAAGATCACCCGTCAGGCACAGATCCGTGTCGTCCGTGACGGCATCGTGATCTTCGAGGATAAGATTTCCTCGCTCAAGAGATTCAAGGACGATGCGCGCGAGGTGGCGGCAGGCTACGAGTGCGGTGTCGGACTTGATAAGTTCAACGACATCAAGGTCGGGGATATTCTGGAAGCCTTCGTTATGGAGCAGATCCAGCCCGAATAATTTCAAAGGTAAGGATGAGTGCCGCAAAGCCTTGCGGTGAGAGGAAAGGAGGGACCGAGATGCACCATGAAAAATCATGCGGCGCGTTGGTGATCAGACGCGATGCCGAGGACGGACGTCAGTATCTTTTGATGATCCGACACAAGACGGGAGGCACAAGGTCCTTCCCGAAGGGACATATGGAGCCGGGGGAAACCGAATATATGACGGCGATTCGCGAGGTGTACGAGGAAACCTCGGTGCAGATTCGTATCGACAGCAAATTCCGTGAGACCGTGCATTACAGTCCCATGCCGGGGGTGGAGAAGGAGGTCGTTTACTTTCTGACGCACACCTCGCAGACGGCGATCAAGCCGCGTGAAGGGGAGATCGCAGAGGTAGAGTGGGTTCCCTTG
>JAZSMX010000092.1:0-6231 GCA_045536125.1 Eubacteriales bacterium
TACCTTTGTACGCCTCACGCCCCGAATTCGACGCATCTCGCCTAAATCTGCCGAGCCCCTTGGGGCTGAGTCACTGACGAAGCCCCCGCGCGCAAAAGCCGACGGTAGGCTTTTGCGTGCCGCAGAATTTGCGGTTTTCGCTTGAAAAATCTCAAAATATCATCAATCAACGGGCGAAAATTGCGGCATTTCGCCGCAAAGCAAAAACGACGGGGGTGAGTAACAAATGCGTTTTCGCATTTGACTCACCCCCTTTTTTGAGTGACTGTTATTTAAGAAGCTTTGCAAGCTCATCCGCAATGTCACATGCCTCCCACGGGATGTCAAGATCCTCGCGTCCCATGTGTCCGTATGCGGCAATCTGGCAGTAGATCGGACGGCGCAGATTGAATCTCTTGATGATTGCGGCAGATCTCAGATCCACCAGCTCAAGAACCTTTTCTTCGATCTGCTTTTCATCGATCCGTGCCGTGCCGAAGGTGTCGATCATCACGGAGACGGGCTTTGCCA
Source organism: Eubacteriales bacterium (assembly GCA_045536125.1). Classification (GTDB taxonomy): domain Bacteria; phylum Bacillota; class Clostridia; order Oscillospirales; family CAG-272; genus UMGS1865. Next base: position 511 of record JAZSMX010000092.1, read on the forward strand.
CACCGATGGCATACGCAACCTGTACCTCACATTTATCGGCAAGTCCTGCTTTGACAACATTCTTTGCTACGTATCTTGCTGCGTAGCAGGCAGAACGGTCCACCTTGGTTGGATCCTTCCCCGAGAACGCACCGCCGCCGTGACGGGCGTAACCTCCGTAGGTGTCAACGATGATCTTACGTCCCGTAAGTCCCGTATCTCCCGCAGGACCTCCTACAACGAATCTTCCCGTGGGGTTGATGTAAATCTTGGTTTCCGCATCCATCATGATTGCGGGAACGATGGGGGTGATGACCTCACGGATCAGATCCTCTCTGATCTGCTCTGTGGAAACGGAAGCGCTGTGCTGAGAGGAAATGACCACGGTATCAACGCGTACGGGGCTTCCCATTTCATCGTATTCCACGGTCACCTGTGTTTTTCCGTCGGGGCGGAGATAAGAAAGAGTACCGTTCTTTCGAACCTCGGTCAACTTCTTGGCGAGACGGTGTGCAAGGGAGATCGGGAGGGGCATCAGCTCCGGAGTTTCGTTACAAGCGTAACCGAACATCAGTCCTTGGTCGCCGGCTCCGATATCAAATTCATCGCTTTCCCCACGCTTTGCTTCAAGAGATTTGTCAACACCCATGGCGATGTCGGGGGACTGTGCATGCAACGAGGTAATGACTGCACAGCTGTCACAGTCGAAGCCGTATTTTGCACGGTCGTATCCGATCTCGCGAACCGTTTCGCGAACGATCTTCTGGATGTCCACCTGTGCGGTTGTTGTGACCTCTCCCATCACGCAGACAAGACCTGTGGTGCAGAAGGTTTCGCAGGCAACGCGGGACATGGGATCCTGACGCAACATTTCATCAAGGATGGCATCGGAGATTTTATCACTGATTTTGTCGGGATGTCCCTCTGTCACGGATTCGCTGGTAAATAATTTTCTGTTCATTTTCGTACTCCTGTGTTTTATGATTTCAAAACATATCTTTTTCGGCAATAAAAAAACTCCGCAAAGACGGAGCGTTTGGCTCTCATCTAACAGGATTTAGCACCTTACAAACGCAGGTTGCTGTAACATCATCGTGCCTGTCACTACGTTACTCTCGATAAGATATATTTGATTTTCTACAGTATAGCACAGTTTTTTCGTCTTTTCAAGTGGTTTGTCGCATTTTCGCGAAAACATATAAAAAATATTAAAAGTTTTTTTCAAAAAGTATTGATTTTTTTAAAAAACTGTGCTATACTTATTCCCGTCGCACGCCGGTGTGATGGAATTGGCAGACGTGCTGGACTCAAAATCCAGTGGTAGCGATACCGTGTCGGTTCGACCCCGACCACCGGCACCAACAAAAAAGCACTCTCAGCGAGGGTGCTTTTTTGTCTTTTTATTCTTGTTTCAGGACGTATTTTTGCTTGACTTTGCCATCCTTTTAGTATATACTATTGGTATGAAATACGGACTTTCCGAATCGTGTGGCGACGTATGAAAAAAGAGGGGGTGAGCGCATGGATCGTGATGACGGATTTATGCAAGGGCCGATCGACGACGTGGGGACTGTCAAGCTGTCCGGCAGTATTGAGCACGTTATTTTTTCAAATGAGGAGAATGGCTTTGCAATTTGCGATCTGGGGACGGAGAGCGATGAGCTGGTAACGATCACGGGAACACTTCCTTACATTGGGGAGGGAGACGTTGTCACCGTCTATGGGAAATGGGTACACAACCCCAAATACGGACGTCAATTTAAGGTGGAACAGTTTGAAAAACAGCTTCCTGCCGACCGCGCTTCCATTTTACGGTATCTTTCCTCGGGAACAATCAAGGGGATCGGACCGAAAACAGCACAGAGAATTGTGGATAAATTCGGGGATGAAAGCTTTGATATTATTGAAAATCATCCCAATTGGCTCGCGGAGATCCCGGGAATCACTCTCAAACGCGCGGAAGAAATGTCCGCGGATTTCAAAAACAAGGCGGGAATCCGTTCTGCCATGCTTTTCTTCCGCGAGTTTTTCGGTGCGGCGATGACCGTTCGCATTTACAAAAAATGGGGTGGCGGTTCGGTGGATACCGCCAAGAACAATCCGTATGCGCTTTGCGAGGAAATCGAAGGAATCGGATTTGAGCGTGCGGATCGCCTTGCGATGCATCTCGGGATCACTCCCGATTCGATGGATCGGCTTGCCAGCGGCATCCGTTATATGCTGGGAAGCAATGCTCAGCAAAACGGACACGTCTGTCTTCCGCGAGAAAAGCTGGTGCTTGCTGCGGCAAAGCTTCTGACGGCGGAGGAATCGAGAGTTTCCGAAGCGGTGGAGCGTCTGATCGGTGAGGGGAAGATCGTAGAGGTGCGCTTTGACGGTGTTCCTTATCTTTACGAAAAGCAAGCTTACGAAAACGAAAAGTACATTGCTAAAAAGCTGCTCCTTCTTGACCGTGTCTGTCCTGCGACCGACGTTTCCAATATCGATGCGTTTATTCGCCGAGAGGAACGGGAGTGCGGAATGCAGTACGCAGCGCTCCAACGTCAGGCGATCTTCGATGCGCTTGAAAACGGTGTGATGCTTTTGACGGGCGGTCCCGGAACCGGAAAAACAACGGTTGTTCGCGCGCTTCTCCGTATTTTTTCGGACATGGGCTTTCACATTGCACTTTGCGCTCCGACAGGACGCGCAGCGAAGCGTCTTTCCGAATCGACGATGTGCGAAGCAAAGACGGTGCACCGACTGTTGGAATACGGCGGTGCCGACGGAGAGCATGCCAAATTCCAAAGGGATGAGACCAATCTGCTGGACGAGCACGTGATCATTGTGGATGAGGCATCCATGATCGACAACAACCTGATGTCCTCGCTTTTGCGTGCGGTGAAGCCGGGGGCGCGGATCATTCTGATCGGCGACTCCGATCAGCTTCCCTCGGTGGGAGCGGGCAACGTGTTGCACGATCTCCTGAAATGCGAGCGGTTTGCCACGGTGCGCCTCAATGAGATTTTTCGCCAGGCGCAACAAAGCATGATCATTACGGGTGCTCACGCGATCAATCGCGGCGAAATGCCGAGACTTGACGTCAAGGATAACGACTTTTTCTTTCTGCCGCGCTCAAGCGATGCGGAAATTACCGCAACGGTGGCACAGCTTTGCGCAGTGCGCCTTCCCAGAACCTACGGTGAGATTGCAGTCAAGGGAACACAGGTCATCGCGCCCTCCAGAAAGGGGGAGGCAGGCACGGAGCATCTGAACGTGATCCTTCAGGAAGCACTCAACCCCCCTTCTAAAGAAAAAAAAGAATACAGGTTCCGTGAGATTGTATTCCGCGAGGGAGATCGCGTGATGCAAACGCGCAACAATTACGATATCGAATGGGAGCGCGACGACGGTTCTTACGGAAACGGTATTTTTAATGGGGATATTGGAACGGTGTCCGTGATCGATCTGTCCGCAGAGCGTGCCGAAATCCTTTTTGATGACAAACGGGTGCTGTACGAATTCAATCTCCTGGACGAATTGGAGCCCGCATATGCGGTGACGGTTCACAAAAGCCAGGGAAGCGAATATCCGATCGTGATCATCCCCTTGGGGAGCGCGCCCCCCATGCTTTATTCGAGAAATTTATTTTACACAGCCGTTACGCGTGCAGAGAGCATGGTGATCTTAGTCGGCCGTGAGGAGGTCGCGCGGATGATGGTGCAGAACAATCGCCAGTCCATGCGCTATACGGGGCTTTGGAAATGGCTGCGGGAATCGTAAGGTGGTTCGGCGGAATCAGAGATTTGTTGTATCCGCCGAAATGTCCCTCTTGCGGAGTGCTTCTGAAGTGGAAGGTTCCATCCTCCGAGCCACGTGCTGCGGAGGCTTTGTGTCCGGATTGTCTTTTGAAATGGGAGGAGGCAACCGATGCAAGGTGCGGCATCTGCCATTCGTCTGTGAGACAGTGTACCTGCATGACAGAGCTGTTGGAAAAAGCAAGATGCAGAGCACTTTTCAAGCTTGCATATTATATTCCGCGTGACGATACGGCGGTGCAAAACCGCCTCATTTATCACATGAAGAGAAACAACGATGCAAAAACACCGAGATTTTTGGCGGCGCAGTCGGTTTTTTCGGTTGCGGACGTGCTTGACGCGGAAGGTGTCACCGCTGAAAATTGTATCGTAACCTACGTCCCGAGAAGTCGGAAGTCCTGCTTGAAGTACGGGACGGACCAATCAAAGGCATTGGCGCATCATCTCGGCAACGTGCTGGGAATGAAAGCGGAGACCTTGATCGGCCGTGATCCGAAAAGCAACCGAGCGCAGAAGGAATTGACTCCTGCCGAACGTGAGAAAAATGCGAAGGAAGCATTCTTTCCGCTAAGAGAAAAGGGCACTTGCGAGGGAAAGAACGTAATCCTTGTGGATGACGTTGTGACAACGGGGGCTTCCATGGCAAGATGTGTAACGATTTTGCGAAGAATGGGCGCTTCACGCGTGTATTGCCTTTGCATTGCGTCGGATCGGGTGAACCGAGACCGTGGTGTGCGCATCGATCTTTGAATCGCACAAGCAAAATCCTTTAAATTTGAAAAAAGAGATTGATTTTGCGATCAAAATCGTGTATAATGAAAAAAAGAGCCGTTTTGGAAAGGAGGTTGTTTCCGATGAAGGGAAAAGAGAGCACCGTCGCACCGATCAGGGGCAGAAGGAATGAGTCGGTTAAGCAGAAGGCAGCTGCGCCTCGAAAAACCAAAAAATCAAAAATCAAGTCGCTTTTTGGCGGTGGGCAGTTGAGCAGAAGCATCGGGATCGATCTCGGTACTGCGACGGTTCTGGTTTACGTGCAAGGGAAGGGAATCGTTTTGCAAGAGCCCTCCGTGGTTGCCATTGATACCAATACCGATAAAATTTTGAAGGTGGGTATTGAAGCACAACAAATGCTGGGAAGAACTCCCGGCAATATCGCGGCAGTGCGTCCTCTGCGTGACGGTGTGATCAGTCAGTATGAGGTCACCTTGAAAATGATCCAGTACTTTATTCGCCGCGCTTGCGGAAATATGTTTTTTCCTCCGCGGGTGATGATCTGCATCCCCTCGGGAATTACCGAGGTGGAGGAAAAGGCTGTTCTGGATGCCGCGCGCGAAGCGGGGGCACAAAAGACCTACCTGATTGAAGAGCCTGTTGCCGCTGCCATCGGTGCGGGACTGGATATCTATGCTCCCGTTGGAAACATGGTGGTGGACATCGGTGGAGGAACGACGGACGTAGCCGTCCTTTCCTTGGGCGGAGTTGTCGTTTCGCGATCTACCAAGATTGCAGGGGATAAGTTTGACGAGGCGATCATTCGCTACGTTCGGAGAAAATATAATGTTCTCATCGGAGAACGCACCGCAGAGGCTGTCAAAAAGCAGATCGGTGCCGTTTACGATCATTCCGAAACGGCAAGCGTTGAGGTCAAGGGAAGATGCATCCACCAAGGGCTTCCCAAGGTGGTCACCATCAGCTCCAAGGAAATGATCGAGGCACTCGCCGAGCCCGTAACGGCAATTTTAGATGCCATTTGTTGGGTTATCGAAAACACGCCCCCCGAGCTGCTTGGCGACATTTTGCACAACGGCATTGTGATGACGGGAGGCGGAAGCCTGCTTTACGGCTTTGACCAGCTTGTTACGCAGGTGACGGGAATTAAGACGAGAGTAGCCAAGGATGCGGTATCGTGTGTAGCGATCGGCACGGGAAGTCGGATCGTAGCCAT
>JAZSMX010000006.1:0-4531 GCA_045536125.1 Eubacteriales bacterium
AATAACCTTGGTCTAAAAGGCCGTGGAAGTAATAGGGCTTGCCGTTGAGGGCAAGATAGGTCTTTCCCGCTACTGTTTCGGTTGTAACGGTGCGCAGGGCAAAGTAGGAATCTACTGTATCTTTGCCGCTGACAAGGGTGAAATCGTAGAGATAAGGCGTCTCGGGCGTCCAAAGCTTGGGGTCTTCTATGGGAAGGGTGAAGACGTCGTTTTCATAGGTGTAAGTCTTATCCCCTTCGGGTAGGTGAAGGATCAGCTTTTTTTCCTTTTTTCCGCCCCTGGTGGTGACTGTCACACTGTCAAGGGTGGGGGATACGGTCAAAGCGGTAATGGGCTCTTGGGGAAGCACCTCCATCCAGACGCTTTGCCAGATGCCGCTGATGGGGGTGTACCACATGCCGCCGCGCTTCTTTCGCTGCTTTCCGTAGCAATCAGTGGGATCGGTGGTGTCGGTGACCTCCAGGGAAAGGAGGTTGTCACCGGGAAGGGCTGCGTCGCCGAGGTCCACGGTGAAGGGGAGATAGCCGCCCGTATGCGTGCCCACCGTCACTCCGTTGAGAGTGACGCGGACAAAATGATCGACCGCACCGAAGTGAAGGAGAATCCGCTCCTCCCTCTTTTCCGAGAGGGAAATCTTGCGCGTATAAATCCATGCTTCGCCCCGACCGAGGGTGCGACCGATTCCCGACCGCGGGGATTCGGGTGGGAAGGGGACTTGAATTTCTCCCAAGGGTGTCACCCTCCTGCCCTTCCTCACGGCAAGCTCCCATGCTCCCGACAGAGGAAGATAGGAGTCTCTTTTCATCGTGGGACGGGGATACTCGCGCGCCCATTCGTCCCCGACGGCGCTTTCCTCAAAGGGAGTGTAAAGACGCACGGTGCGAACGCGGCGGAAGAGGCGCGAGAGCAGAAGGATGGCGACAAGGAGCAGAATGGCAAGGAGCGCGCCGAGGAAGATATCCTCGTTTGGAAGGAAGGAGGTTGTTCCGTCATTGTTGATTTTGACCTCGGCATCCGACAAAATCGCGCTTCCGATGAGAGGACCTACGATGCCCGGAAGGAGCACCTGTGCGGCGATGCGGACACCCTGCAGAGAGCCTGCGCGCCCCTCGGGTGTCAGATCGCGGATGAGCGCACCGAAGACCGCCATGCCCGACAGGTAGCCGCACATCATCAGAGCCGAGCCGAGGAAGACGGGCAGGGTTGCTTTGAAGAAGAAGAGAAGCAGATACCCCAAGATCAACCAAAGGAGAGAGATGGCAACAGAGAAGGAAAAGCCTTTTTTGTCATAGACCTTTCCCCAGAATGCCGTGACGGCGGAGGCAAGGAGGATGGCGGGTGCCATGATCAGAACGTAGCTGCCGCCCATGCCGAGAGAGACGTCGTAATAGAGGATGAGATAGGGCATGAAGATCTGAATGGAAATATTGAAAATGACGAAGAGGGCAAGATGGAAATAGAGAGAGGGATGCTGTCTGACGGTGGACGGACGGAAGCCGTAGACGATATTTTCTACGTATCCCGTGTCGCTTTTTTTCGTGCGTTCGGGCTCTTTGATCAGAAAGAGTCCCAAAATGCCCACTGCCAGCACCACGCTTCCGATGATGATGAAGATCCATTGCCAGCTTTCGTGCTTCGTCAGATCAAACGCCATAAAGCCACCGAAGACCGCGAGGATCGCGCACAGAGGCATCATGGCATTGATCCCCTCGGCAGAGCCGCGGTTGGAGGAATCGGTGCTGTCGGTCAGCCATGCGTTAAAGGCGGCATCGTTGGCACTCGAACCGAAAAAGGTCATCAGACAGTCCAAGGCGATGACGACCATGACACCGAGGGAGAGGGCGGGGATATACATGGAAAGAGCAAACCCGAAAATGGAGATGCCCCAGAGGATGTAGCCGCCCGCGATGAAGAGCTTGCGTTTTCCGATACGGTCGGAGAGCGCGCCGATGAAGACGGTGGTGAGCGCGGCGGAAACGGCACTTGCCGCGACCATCCTCGCGATATCGTCTGCACTCGCGTGGAAGACGTTGTAGAGGAAGACGTTGAGATACATGTTTTCCACCACCCAGGCGATCTGCCCGAAGAGGGAAAAGAGTGTCATCGCGCACCAAAAGCGCGCGGAGAGCTTGGTTTTCATAACAGAACCTCCCTTGGATTGTTACCTCATTGTATCACGGAGCGCACTTTTTTTCAATAGAAATTTGACATGTAATTTTTTCAAGTGATCAAAAAACGCATCAAAGCCCCTTTTTTGACAAACACTTTGAACAAACGCATGGCAAAGGAGACGTAACAATGGGAAAAGGAAAAAATACGGCGGCGATCATGCTCGGTGTCGCGGGTGGGACTGCGATGATTTGCGGTGCTGCCGTGGCAATTCACAATTCCAAGCGGATGCGGATGCTCCGCGCGGTCAGAAGAACCAACGCGGTGATCCGTCGCGTGGGGTTGGTGCTCTCAAGAATGAGTGATGCAGCAGAGGAAATAATATAGAGAGAAAAGTGAAGAGTGAAGAGTGAAGAGTGAAGGGGCTGGCTCGTCAAATGTGACAGCCCCTTTTCGGATCGATGGGCGAATTGACTCAAGATGTGGGGAATCTTTTGCATCATACTTGACAAAATAGGGAAATTGGTGTATACTTTCAGTGGCGGTACGGTTTTCCTGCCGCTCATTTTTTTGGAGGTATACGTATTATGATGCTTTGTGTAAACTGCCCTAAAAAGCCGATGGCATTCGCGCGCGTATGGGGCTGTATTCTGCTGCTTCTGATCGCGGTGGTGCTTTCCTTCCAGCCCCTGATCACCCTGCAGGTCGGAGACAGCAAGACGGTTACCCAGATGAAGGGGATTCTGACGGGCTTTGCAGGCAACGATGTGGAAACCCTGGAGGACATTGATGCCTTCCTTGATGAGATGCCCGACAAAATCGACGTCGGCGCGTTGGACGTCGCAGCTTGCGTGGCGACCTTGACCGATCTGTTGGCAACCATGAATTCCTCGGATGCCGATGCCGACATCGCCACGAAGGTGACCTCTATGATTGAGGATGAGGATGACAGAAAGACCTTGATGATCGCGGTCGGGATCATTGTCGGCGCGACCGATTCCATGGATCTTATGGGCTTTGCCAACGACGTGACCAAGACGCTGGTCAAGGATACCATCAAGCGTGAGCTCGGTGCGAACATGGATCGCCTGAAGGAGGAATACGCGCTTCAGAACGACGGGTACGTTCCCACCGACGACGAGCTCTTCTCCATGATCGAGGAGGAGGGACTTAAGGAGGTTTTCTCTGAAAATCAGCAGATTTTTGACGATCTCGGAATTGAGGTTGAAACCGTAGAGGAAGCGATTCTCGAAGCCAAGGAAGAGGTAAAGAAGACGGAGGCGGAAACGACGGAGGAGGATTCCTCTGCGATGGCGGAGCTCCAGGATAACGTCATCATGATTCTGATCAAGGTGCTGGTGCTGCTCGTTTGCTTCATGGCTCTCCTCGGCTTTGCCCTGACCGCCCCCGTGGTTTACATCATTGCCACTCTTGCTTCTCTCATCCCCACCCTCATCCACGTCAAGGAGCCCGATGAGGCGGCTGCAAAGGTGTGCGGAAAGCTGACGGGACTGATTACCGCTCCGCTCGGCATGATTCTGTTCCAGTGTGTGATTCCCACGATGAGCTTTGCCTTCGGTACGACGGCACTTCTGATCGTGTCGCTCGTATGTGTACTTTATAATCTCGTATTTTCCAGATTGCATTCCTATACCAAGCCCCAGATGAAGTATGCAAACATCCTGCAGGGCTTGTCCTTGGTCGGTGTTGCGGGATACCTTGTATTCTTTGCCAATATTGTCAAGGCGAACGTGTTCAACACCTTTATGGACGGAAAGCTTGCGTCCCAGCTGCTCGGTGTCGTGACCGCAACCGAGGCGGGAATCACGCCTGCGTCCAACGGCTATATTTTCGACATCGTGATGGTGATCGTTGCCGTAGTCCTGGTGCTCTTCTCCACCGATTATCTCAAGGCGTGCCTGAAGCGTCTGTCCTGCTCCATTCCCGTAGGGAAGGTCGGAAAGAGATCCAAGGATCTGCAGATCGTACGCGCCGTACTGATGCTTCCCATCGTGGTGCTGCCCTTCATCGTTTCTCTTTGCAAGAATTACTTTGAGGACGTGACGCAGGGCGGTGTGGGAGATGCGTCTCTCCTTGTGCTCTCAAGCGAATCCACGGCAGCTCTGATCGGCGCCTTGGTGGGCATTGTGATCGTGCTTGCGGCAGAGATTCTGCTCATCGTCTTCAAGGCAACCTTCTGCAAAGACGTTTCCACCCAGGATATGTCGGACGTGATGTGCGGCATTGCCAATGCCGATTTTGCGCCTGCGGAGAAAGCTCCCGTCGCACAGACAGCGCCCGTCGTGGAAGCTCCCACCGAGGAAGCTCTCAGAGAGGAAGCTCCCGCAGAGGAAGCTCCCGCAGAGGAAGCTCCCACAGAGGAAGCTCCCACAGAGGAAGCTCCCACAGAGGAAGCTCCCAC
>JAZSMX010000071.1:0-4445 GCA_045536125.1 Eubacteriales bacterium
TGTTGTCTTCCTAAGACCGCTTGGCCTCCGACTTCGCCTAAATCTGCCGAGCCCCTTGGGGGTGTCTCAAAATTTCAATTTGAGACACCCACAAAAAAACCACGAAATTCTTCTTTTCACAAATCCTCACGCGTTTTTCAATTTTTCCCGCTCCTCGCGGCGGTCGTAGTAGTCGATGCCCTCGGCGGCAATACGACGCTCGGTGCGGCGAAGCATACGCGGATAAAGGATCGCCAAAAAGATAGAAGCGAACACCCACGCGGCAGGGCCGGCGAAGAAGAGAACGATCAGATGCTTTGAGAAGAAGACCGAGATCACCACGCGGAGAATCAGCTCGATCACACCACAAAGGACGGCGGGAACGGTGCTGCCCAGTCCTTGAAGTCCTCCGCGCCACATGCAGAGCGTCACCATGAACGGGAAGAAGAGCGACTGCGTCAGAAGATAGAGTCCCGCATAGGAGATGATCTCATCAAAGGCGGCATGGTTCGCGTTGATAAAGAGCATGTAAATGTACTTTCCGAAGAAATTGCCGACGAAGGTCAAGATTGCCCCCGCGCATAGGTTGATGATGAGCGCATTCCGAATGCCCCGTTTGATGCGGTCCACCCGCTTCGCGCCGAGGTTCTGCGCGGAAAAATAGATGATCGCGCTTTCGAAATTCTGAAAGACCATCCAAAAAAGCACGAGAACCTTGCTGCCCAGGGCAATGCCCGTCACCGCATTCTCCCCGTGACTGTTGATGGCGATCTGCAAAATCAGCGCGCCCACCGTCACCACGGAATTGAGAAGTCCCAGAGGCAAGCCGTTGGAAAGAAGTGTTCTGAAGGTCCGCTTGGAAAGGTAGAGATCCTCCTTCCCAAAGATCAGCACCTTCATTCTCGTAAAGAGGAAAATCACGTACAAAAGTGTACCGAGCGCGGTCGCACACACCGTTCCGTAGGCAGCGCCTTGGATGCCCATGTTCAAAGGGCCTAAGAAAAGCGCGTTGAAGACAACGTTGGAAAGTCCGCTGACCGTACCGACGAGCAGGGGCGTTTTGCTGTCACCGAGCGCGCGGAACATGCCGCCGCAGATCCAGGAAATACCGCTGATCGGAATGGCACACATCAGAATAAAGAGGTAATCCGTCGCCATCTCCACAAAGCCGTCGGGCGTCTGCATCAAGAGAACCAATTGGCGGCAGAAAACCGTACAGATCAAGGTTGCCGCGCCGATGAAGATCAAGGAGAGAAGCACGACGTGCGCCATGACGTTTTTCAGCTTCTTTTCGTCCCCCGATCCGAAAATGCGTCCCGCAAGAATGGAAAAGCCAGAAACGGTCGAACACGCAAAGCCCTCGATGAGCGAGCTTGCAGGGGAAGCCGCGCTGATCGCGCCGAGCGCGGCGGGATCGACGTAATGGCTCACCATCAGACTGTCCGTCGTACCGTAGATATATCCCATCATGCTGGACAACAGCATCGAAAGTGCAAAGGACACAATCAAGCGTGTCGGACTTCCCTGTGTCAGATCCTTTGTCAATGTTTTCGCCATCTCCGAACCTCCTTGAAAAATTGGGGGCTCTCCCACCCTGTCTACAGTATACAGCAAACCGTTTTTGATTGCAAGAGGTTTTTTCATTTTTTTGATTGTACTTTTCCGACATTTTTTCTCTCTTTTTTTCTCAAAAGATCCGTTTTCATATTGATTTTTCAAGAACGGTGTGCTATACTGAAAAAAAACACACCGTGCAAGGAGCGTTCTATGAAGCATTTGATCGTCGGAAAATCCAAATTGACCTTCACACACCACGAGCATGAGCATGAAAGCTGGGAAATCATTGTCAATACATGCGGAAACGGCTATTTTACCTTTGGGGAGGTGCGCCGCCAATTCCGCGAGGGGACCATCGTTTGCATCCCTCCCGGCATCCCCCACCAAAAGGAATCCGAGGACGGCTTTCTCGATCTTTGGATTCAGCTCTCCGACTTCCCCAACATTGACAGAACAAAACCGACTTTTATCACCGACGACTCCGCAAAAAACATCACGTCGCTTGTCAATATTCTCTATTCCGTTCAGTACGCAAGGATCGCCAATCGCGACAGCGTCAAGGAATCTCTCACCGATTCCATCCGCCAGCTCATCCTCTCGCGTATCTCCAAATCCAAAACAGATCCGCAGGTCGAAGCCGTCATGAATCGCATCGTAGAGGGCTTCCACGATCCCGCCTTCTCGATCGATGCGTGTCTCTCGCTCGGCGGCTATTGCACCGACCATATGCGCCGCCTCTTTTGCGAGCAGGTTGGAAAAACGCCGGGGGAATATCTGACCTACCTTCGCATCAAAACCGCAAAAAAGCTCCTTGCCGCACGAAAGAGCTCCAACTATTCCGTTGCCGACATCTGCTCCATGGTCGGCTTCAATGACGTCAGCTACTTCTCCCGCGTCTTCAAAAAAGAAACGGGCACAACACCCGGGAAATACCTCGGTGACGAGACGGGAAGCAACGCATAAAAGAGATGGGGTGAGCCAATTGCGTGTTCTCCTTAACGGAGAACACGCAATGAATTGCAACCTCGCGGTTGCGTGAATTGAAAGCCATGCTTTCGTGAATTGCCTTCGGCATGAATTGTGCCTTACGGCACATTGGTTGCAATTCAATTCATGTGAGCGATGAATTGCACGGCAATTCCGCGAGCAAATCATGGCGAAGCCAATTCATGATGCGTCAGCATCAATTCATTCATAAAAAACGAACAGAGCAAGAATAGAAGGAATTTTATCCTTTTACTCTTGCTCTTTCTGCTTGTAATATGGGTTTTGGCTTAGCCCAAGTGCATTTGGCTCACCCCATCTTTTTTATTATAATCCATTGGCGGCTTCAAGAGCTCCGTAAACGTGCTTTTTCCGGATCCGTTCGGACCGGCAAAAACTACAATTTCAGGGCTTTTACTGCTCTTTATATCTTTCACTGTATCGCCCTACCGTCTTTCGTTCACACAGCACCTCTCGTGTTCCGTCCGCCTTTATGTTATAGATAAATTTTGTTTCGTTTTCAATTACTCCTGTTTATTTTCATAATGCCACTTTTCCAAGACCTTTTCGACTTCGGCAATCAACTGCTCCTTATTGGGAATATATAACACATACTTTGATGCAAAAAGATTGTTGGAAAGACCACCGAGGGCGTATTCTGCATCAATACTGTTCTTGTCGGTGCAAAGAATAATACCGATGGGAGGGTTATCATCGCCGTCATTGATCTCATTTGCATAATAGTTGAGGTACATATTAAGCTGTCCTACAGCTTCCGGCATAAGCTTTGTGGTTTTGAGTTCAATCAAAACGTAAGAACGCAGAATTTTGTTATAGAATACCATATCCACATAGTAATGATGATTTCCAAGCGTTACGCGTTGCTGAGTTCCAACAAACATAAAGCCTCTGCCAAGCTCAAGCAAGAATGTTTCAATCTGCTCAACAAGAGCCTTTTCAAGATCGCTTTCAAGAAACGGCTTGTCCTCGGGAAGCCCTAAAAATTCAAAAACGTAAGGATCGCGAATAATATCCGCCGGTTTCACAATTTCGTTACCTTTTGTAGCAAGCGACATCACCTTTTCTTTGTTTGCATCACCGCTCGAAAGAAGCAATCTTTCAAAAAGAGAGCTTTCGATCTGACGGCGAAGCTCACGAACAGACCAACGCGCATTGATGCATTCTTTCTCATAGAAGCTGCGCTTCTTCTCATCGGATATAGCTTGAAGCTCACAATAATGTGACCACGACAACTGTCCAGACGGTGTCTGGACATCTTTATGCGTTAGATAAAACTGACGCATATTCGAAAGATTAGAACGCGAAAATCCTTTGCCGAACTCGGTTGTAAGCACTTTTGAAAGTTGGCGCAAGGATTGCTTTTCATATTCAACGTCACCGATATGCAACGCTTCATCTTCAACAATAATTTTACCAATCTGCCAATAAGTATGCAGAAGGGTGGTATTGACTTCAAAAGCAATTTTTTGGCGCGATGCTTCAAGCAATCCCTTAATTTGTTCAACAAGATGATGATTCATCAAGTCATTCATAGGTCATCCTCCGATATCATAGCGACAAGAACATCTATGATACATCTTTTTTACTTTTCACTTCCCCACCGAGATTTTAGCGGCGGTCAGTGTGTTTTGGAGCAGCATGGTAATGGTCATCGGCCCCACGCCACCGGGAACGGGAGTGATGGCAGACGCCACGGGTTCCACGGAGGAAAAGTCCACGTCGCCCGTGAGCTTTCCGTCCGCGCGACGGTTCATACCGACGTCGATAACAACCGCACCGGGCTTCACCATATCGGCGGTCACGAAATCGGCACGTCCGATGGCGACCACCAAAATGTCCGCCTCACGCGTCACGGCAGCAAGGTCGCGCGTGCGGCTGTGGCAAACGGTCACCGTGCCGTTGGC
>JAZSMX010000018.1:0-18345 GCA_045536125.1 Eubacteriales bacterium
TGGTTTCAAGTGTTGTCTTCCTAAGACCGCTTGGCCTCCGACTTTGGGGGAGTTGAAGAATCTGTGGTAAGGCAGAGCTTCGGTCAGACCCTGGTATACTGCGAATGCGCCGCCCCAGTCACGGTTGTCTTCACCGTAAGCGATGAGGGTGGGATCGTCGTAGAACTTGTCGATGATCGGCTCAAAGAGACCGTCGCAGATGTTGTACATCTTCATCTTGGAAACGGGCTTTCCGCTCGCATCCTTTGCGGTGCGCGTCTTGCCTGCGATCTCCTTGACACGGGGGCACTCTTCCTTGGGCATGAGCATTTCAGCCTCGCGGGAGGGATCCATGCTCTTCACCGTCCGGTTGGAGAACATGATGGAGGAAATTGCATCGGGCTCCTTGTTCAGATCCATACGGGGAGAAATTTCGTCGTTGATCGCGAGCTTCATGATCTCGGTCATGCGAGCGGTGATCTCCTCGTGCATGGTAGCAAATTCGTTTTCGGTTGCTACACCGCCGAGAATCAGCTTGGTCTTGAACGCAAGGATCGGATCTGCTGCCTTCCATGCATCGATCTCTTCCTGCGTACGGTAGGTGGAGGAGTCGGAGGGGGAGTGACCGGACACACGGTAGGTGACAACGTCGAGAAGTGCGGGACCCTTGCCCTCAAGCAGAAGCTGCTTCTTTCTCGTAACGGCATCGATGACAGCCAACGGATCGTAGCCGTTGACACGCTCTGCGTGCATCTGGCTGGGATTGAAGCCGGCACCCAGACGTGCAGCCATGTCAAAGCCCATGGTCTCACCTCTGGTCTGACCGCCCATACCGTAATGGTTGTTGAATACGTTGAAGAGGATCGGCATACCGCCGTCGGAGAACTTGCCGTCCATGCCCCAGAGCTTGGTGATCTGGTCCATGGAAGCGAAGTTGAGTGCCTCAAGAACAGGACCGCGTCCCGTAGCACCGTCACCGCAGTTGGAGATGATGATACCGGGCTTGTGGTTGGATCTCTTGTAAAGTGCTGCGCCGAGCGCGATGGGGGCGGAAGCACCGACGATTGCGTTGTTGGGCATCAGACCGAAGGGGATGAAGAAGGCGTGCATCGATCCGCCAAGACCGCGGTTAAAGCCGGTCTTACGAGCAAAGATCTCTGCAAGAGCACCGTAGAGCAGGAAGTTGATTGCCAGCTCCTTGACGTTGCCGCCTGCATTCATATGCTTCTCAACGACAGAAAGAACAGAGCCGTCAAGGAACTCCTTCATGATGTCGTAAAGCTCCTTGTCATCCAGCTTGTGGATGGAGGAAAGTCCCTTTGCCAGGATTTCACCGTGGCTGCGGTGAGAACCGAAGGAAAAGTCGTTGATATCAAGGCAGTAAGCCTCACCGACCGCGGATGCCTCCTGACCGATGGAAAGGTGGGCAGGTCCGGGGTTGTTGTAAGCGACACCGTTGTACTCGCTCTTGACCTTGACCTCGTTGAGCATGGTCTCGAACTCACGGATGATCGCCATGTCGCGATAGATTCGCATCATGTCCTCTTTGGAGTAGATTTTGAGCTCCTCCGCAAGGGTTTTGTTGTACTGCCATACGGGGATGTCTTCGAAGTGGATGTAGCCCGCCTCAAATGCTTTTGCGGGATCGACGTATTGACTCTTAGGCATGCTTATATCTCCTTTTCAATGATTTACTTGGATCAGTCCATGAACATTGCTTCGCGAATGACCTCGCATACCGTAGGATGCGGGAACACCAGCTTCTGAATATCGGCAACGCGCATCTCGGTTTCCACCATCATGGCAGCTCCGTAGATGATCTCGGATGCGTAGCTTCCGATCATATGGAGACCGATGATGTTGTGATGCTTGTTGTCGGTGATGATCTTAACGATGCCGTTTCCGTGCTCGTTCTCGGCAATGTATCTGCCGCTGTACTTCAAGGTGACGGTCTCAACAGATGCGTCAAGTCCCTTTTCCTTGATGCTTTCGCTTGTCTCACCAACCGAGGCAACCTCGGGATTGGTGTAGATGACGGAGGGAATGGAGTTGTAATTGATGCGATCCTTCTTGCCGAGGATGTTGTTGATGCAAACCTCACCTTCGCGGTAAGCGGTGTGTGCCAGCATCGATTTTCCGTTGACGTCACCCGCTGCCCAGACACCGGGAACGTTGGTTTTGCCGTACTCATCCGTTACAATGGCACCGCGCTCCAGCTTGAGACCGATGCTTTCGCAGCCCAAACCCTGTGTGCGGGGGCGACGACCGATGGAAACCAGTGTGTAGTCACAGGGGAGAGAAACGGTTTTGCCGTCCTTTTCGTAGGCAACGGCACCGTTTTTGATGGAGGTGACCTTTGCGCCGAGAATGAATTCCACACCGCGTGCAGCGTATTCCTTCTGCAAAAGCGTGGAGATCTCGCGGTCAACCGCACCTGCGATGTGATCCATCATTTCCACCACGAAGACCTTCGTGCCGACGGAATTGAAATAGGAAGCCATCTCAAGACCGATGACACCGCCGCCGACGATGACGATGGAGGAGGGAAGCTTTTCAAGATCAAGTACCTCGCGGTTGGTAAGAGCAAAGCCGGATGCAAGAGAATCGGCAAGTCCGTCGATGGGAGGAAGCGCGGGAGCGGAGCCGGTACAGATCAGAATCTGCTTTCCTACGTATTCCTTGTCCGCAGCGGTGACGGTGAAGCCCTCGTCGTTGCGTCCCTTGATGACGGCAGAGGCATTGACAACCTCTACCTTTGCCTTTTTGAGCTTGGCACCGACACCGGATACCAGCTGCTTGACAACCTTGTTTTTGCGATTGACTACGAAGCCGTGATCGATGGAGGCAGACCCGAAGGTAACGCCGTAATCCTTTCCGTGTTTTGCGTAATCATAGATCTTTGCGGAGTAGAGAAGCGTTTTCGTGGGGATGCAGCCCTCGTTGAGGCAGACACCGCCAAGCGCTCTTTCTTCAATGACAAGCGTTTTCAGACCTGCGTGTCCCGCACGCTCGGCTGCATTGTAGCCGGCAGGACCGCCGCCCAGAATAATCAGATCGTACATGCTGTGCGCCTCCCTTACTTAGTGAGCAGCAGATCGAAGTTCTCCAGAGCGAAGCAGAGCTCCTTGAGGAACTTTGCCGCAGGAGCACCGTCGAGCGCTCTGTGGTCGAAGGTGAGAGAAAGTCCCATTGCGGGATAGGTCACATCCTCGCCTCCTACCTCTTTGATGCGGCGTGTGATGTTGTCAACGCCGAGGATTCCCGTCTGGGGAGGATTGATGACGGGTGTGAAGCTCTCAATGCCGAGAGAGCCGAGATTGGTGACGGTAAAGGTTCCGCCCTTGAGAAGGTCGGGATTGACCGTGCCGTTCTGTGCACCCGTGATGACGGTTTTTGCAGCACGGGACAGCTCGTTGAGCGACATCTTTTCAGCACCGAAGACGGTAGGGACAAGAAGTCCTCTGTCGGTATCCACGGCAATGCCGAGATTGACGGTGTTGAAAAAGCGCATGGAGTCGTCAAGATAGTGCGCGTTGAGGGAACGGTGGTTGAGCAATACACGGGATACTGCGAAGAGCACCATGTCGTTGAGAGTGATGTTAGCAAGTCCCATCTTCTCGGCACCGTTCTTGAGGGATGCACGCAGAGCAAGGAGCTTGGTGGCATCGAAGGAGGTGTTCAGCGTGAGCTGTGCCATATTGGAAAGGGACGCGTGCATGGATTTCGCAATGACACGGCGAATATTGGGCAGCTTTTCATCCACGTAGTCGCAAGCGGGAGCTGCGGGAGCTGCGGGAGCTGCGGGAGTCTCTGCGGTGGCAGCCGCGGGTGCGCGGTTGAGGTCACCGAGAACCACCTTGCCGTTCATGCCGCTGCCTTCGGTGGCAACGGTGTATTCCGCACGGGCTGCGGGAGAGACGGTCAAGCCCTCGTCGATCAGCCTCTGAACGTCACGCTCAATAATTCTTCCGTTGGGACCTGTGGGGATCGCCTTGAGAAGATCTGCGTGCGTTTTTTCAGCAAGAATGCGAGCACGGGGAGAGATGGGAGTGTGAGCACCGACGGCTTCGGCGGTTGCGGTAGCGACAGGTGCAGCCTCCTCCTTTTCGGGTGCTGCCGAGACTTCCTTTTCGGGTGCTGCCTCGGATGCCTCCTTGGTGGGAAGGAAGGCAGAGATGTCTTCTCCGTCCTTTCCGATCACGCAGACGTTCTCAAGACAGGGAACGTCGTCGCCCTCCTCACAAAATACAGCCAGAAGCTTGCCTGACTCGGGAGCAGGCTCGTCGAAGGAGGATTTGTCCGTTTCATAGGAGAAGAGAACCTCACCCTTCTCAACGGTGTCCCCTACCTTTTTGTTGAACGCGGTGATGATACAGCTTTCAACGCTTTGTCCCTGACGGGGCATGATAACTACGGTAGCCATTTGCATGTTTCCTTTCTTTGATTTGTTACAAGCCCACGGTCTTTTTTTTGAAGAAAATGAGCTTAATTTTGTTCCATCTTACATTTTAGCACTAAAATGCGGACTTGTCAATCGGTTTTGAGAACTTTCCATCCTTTTAATGAACGAAATAATTTCGCAGCTTGCCGAATTTCATGGGAAACGGCTTTTGAAGGGAGTCCCTCTTGACAGGAACTTTTATGTATGTTAAAATGAGCATGTCAGATCAATATAGCCGTTCAGGGGGAAAATACTTTGAAAGAAATAACAAAAAAAGTGTATCCGAAAAAACCGCGGATCAGAAAGCTTGGAACGATTTTTTGCAACAATATCGTAGAAACCACTCCGCTGGTATGGCGCGGTGAGCTTTATCGCTTTGAAGTCGTCAGACGAAAAAGCTTTGCCGCGGAAAACGCAAGCACGGTCGGGCACTGGAGTGACCTTGATGACGATCCCTGTCTGCGATTTGTGCACGTTCGCTCCAATCGGGCAACGCCGATTTTTGCAGAGGGGCATACCTTTGGGTTTCCGTACGCTGTGGGAGACGTGATGTACGTTGTTACGGGCGGCAGCCGTGAATGGGGAAGTGACAGTCTTGTTTTCTTCCGTTCAACGGATCTTGTTTCATGGGAGCAGTATGCGAAGCTTGAAATGCCCGGCTGGAAGATCTACAACATGAACATTGCGAAAATGGGAGACCTCTATACGATGCTGATTGAAATCAGTGAGCCGAAGGAGGAGTGCGGGACTTTCTATACCTTCCGTTTCCTTCAATCAAAGGATCTTACAAACTGGGAGCTGACGCCAAGTGAGTGCGTTTTCCAGAAGAACCGTTACGCGGGAAGCCCTTCACTGTATACGTTTGAGGGAGATCCCTATTATTACGTAGGATATCTTGAAGCTTATCCGGAGGCGCGGTATGCAAACAGTATCGCGCGTACTCGGGATCTGATCCATTGGGAATACAGCCCCATCAATCCCGTTTTGATGTACGATGACGAGGACCGCCAGATTGCCTCCCCTTTCCTTACCCCTGCCGACAGGCAACGAATTGAGGAAGCGCTCAACGTCAACAACAGTGATATGGAGCTGTGTGAATATCTCGGAAGAACTATCATTTATTACAGTTGGGGAGATCAGCGAGGAACGGAATTCTTGGCAGAGGCTTGCTATGAAGGTCCTATGCATGAATTCCTGCGCGCCTTTTTTGAACCGATCGAATGAGATTGCGCGTTTGACGCATCTCGCCTAAATTCACCTCTATGACGTGAAAAGTCCACGGCGGTTTTGCCGTGGACTTTTCACATCGGTTTTTATGCCCAAGCCATGGTGGTGGGCTTTTCTTCTTCGATGACGATGGGGGAGAGGAAGGCGACTGCCTTACGGAGTCCCTCGTCGATGGTCATTAGACTGTCCTCATGCTCAATGGAGAGCACTCTGTCATAGCCGCAAAGACGGAGATTAGAGACAAGATCTCTCCAGTAGGTTTCATTGTTCCCGAATCCGACGGTGCGGAAGATCCATGCGCGGTGAAGCTCATCACCGTAATGCTTGGTGTCAAGCACACCGTTCTTGGCTGTGTTGTATTTGTCGATCTTGGTGTCCTTCGCGTGAACGTGATAGATCGCGCCTGCGAGCTCGCGGATTGCGGCAACGGGATCCATTCCTTGCCAGATCAGATGTGAGGGATCGAAATTTGCACCGATCACGTCACCGACTGCGGCACGGAGACGGAGAAGCGTCTCGGGGTTGTAAACGCAGAAGCCGGGGTGCATCTCAAATGCGATGTGAGGAACGTTATGCGCCACTGCGAAGGCGCCTGCTTCCTTCCAATAGGGGATGAGCTTTTCGTTCCATTGCCAGTCAAGGATGGCAAGAAAATCCTCAGGCCAGGGACAGGTAACCCAGTTCGGATACTTTGCCTGCTCAGAGTCGCCGGGACATCCGGAGAAGGTAATGACGGTGTCAACCCCCATTTTTTCGGCAAGGAGAACCGCATTGCGGAAATCCTTGTCAAACTGTCCCGCGATTGCGGGATCGGGATGGAGCGCATTTCCGTGCGTTGCGAGCGCACATACGGTCACGTCATATTTCTTCAAGGTCGTAATGAAGGCTTCGTACTTTCCTTCGTCCGCAAGAAGCTCCTCGGGATTGCAATGTGCCTTTCCGGGATAACCGCCGGCACCCAGTTCCACGGTATGCACGCCGAGAGATGTCAGAATTTGGAGAGTCTCCTCCAGCGTTTTCTGACCGTAGAGATTGGCAAGAACGCTCAGTTTCATGATAGTTACCTCTTTCTTGATGGTTTTGAATTTCATTACCGCATCCATTGTATCACTGTTTTTAAAAAAATGCAAGGGGGTTTTTGCTTTTTGAATTTTGTCGAAGGTATTTTTTATGAGGTGCACGTTTTTTTGCTGAAAGCCCTTGTAAATAACGGCGGGTTGTGATAAAATAAAAAGAGAAGCTTTGAAAAAGGAGGACGTAAAAATGCAAATCGATCTGTTCGGCAAGAAACGCTTCAAGGTCAATCTGCACATGCATACCTCTTTGTCAGACGGGGAGCTCTCTGCCGTAGATGCGGCGAGGTATTACCTTGATCACGGCTATGATGCGATTGCATTGACCGACCATTGGTTTTTCGGAAACGGCGGCGATCTTGGTGGTATGACCGTTTTGTCCGGTGGCGAATATAACGTCGGTGGACGGGATGCCGCGGGTGAGGGCGTTTTTCATATCGTTGGCATCGGGATGTCACGGGCTCCGTCTGTGACAAAGAGCATGAGCGCTCAGGAGGTTATCAACCGTGTTCGCGCGGCGGGGGGACTTGTGATCCTTGCGCATCCCGCGTGGTCGCTCAATACTCCGGAGGAAATATTGCGATTTTCGGGTGTAGACGCGACCGAGATATACAACTCGGTTTCCGGATATTACCATTCAAGGCGCCCCGATTCCTCTCTCATTGTGGATATGCTGGCTTGTCGCGGTTGCTTTTTCCCGTTGATCGCTGCGGACGATACCCATTATTACGGGAAGGAAGCGTGTCTTTCTTACATTATGGTGGAGGCGGAGGACAACTCCGCGCGCTCTCTGCTGCCCGCGATTCGTCGCGGGGCGTTTTACGCAACGCAAGGACCGGAAATTCATCTGCTTCGCGAGGGCGATGGTTTTACGGTCAGATGCTCGCCCGTGAGTCAGATCGTTTTCTTTTCCAACATGACGTGGGCACCGCGTGTCTTCGAGGGGGAGGCTCTTACCGAGGCTCACTACGTTCCGCTTGGAGGGGAGCGTTATCTGCGCGTTGAGGCACGGGATGCGGACGGAAGACGCTGCTGGACGAATTGCATGATCCTTTGATCATGCCGAATACATAGATTAAAGGAATTTTGGTACATGAAAATCGGTTTTGTTTCTCTCGGATGTCCGAAAAATCAATTGGATACCGAGGTAATGCTTCATGAAATATTGCAAGCGGGGTACGAGATCACACCTGAGGAGATCGAAGCGGATGTGATCATCGTCAATACCTGTGCGTTTATCGAGAGCGCAAAAAAAGAGGCGATTGACAATATTCTGGACGTTGCCTGGCTCAAAAAGCACAGACATCTGCGCGCCATCATTGTAACAGGATGTCTTGCCGAGCGATACGGGGAGGAGATCTTCGCGGAATTGCCCGAGGTGGATGCCGTATTGGGCGTGGGAAGCATTCACAACATTGTGGAGGCAATCGAGGCGGTTACAACGGGCAAAAAGAAGGGCTCAAAGAGAAAATATTTTTCACACGAGGATGTCAATGCGGTGCGGCTTGGCGGTGACCGTGTGGTAACGACACCGGATTATACCGCCTATATCAAAATCGCGGAGGGCTGCGATAACCGTTGCTCTTACTGTGCGATTCCTTCGATCCGAGGAAAATTCCGCAGCCGCCCCATGGAGGAGCTGATAGAGGAAGCGAAGTGGCTCGGTGAGATGGGCGTGCGGGAGCTGGTTGTGGTTGCCCAGGATACAACGCGCTACGGACTGGATCTGTACGGAAAATACGCGCTTGCGGAGCTGCTTCACCGCATCACCGAGGAAACTGAGATCCCCTGGATTCGCCTGCTGTATTGCTATCCCGACAAGATCACGGATGAGCTGATCGCCGAAATGCGTGACAATCCGAGAATTCTGAAATATATCGATCTTCCTCTTCAGCACGTCAGCGATCACATGCTGTCGGCGATGAACCGACACGGTGACGGCGCGACCGTACGCTCCGTGGTCGAACGGTTGCGTAAGGAGATCCCGGAAATTGTCATACGTACCACCTTTATCGTCGGCTTCCCCGGAGAGACCGAAGCGGATTTTGAGGAGCTTTGTGAGTTTGTCAAGACTGCGCGGTTTGATCATGCGGGCGTGTTTACCTACTCGCGCGAGGAGGGAACTCCCGCATATGATTTCCCCGATCAGATCGATGAGCAGCTAAAAACCGATCGCATGGATATTCTGATGCGTATGCAGATGGAGATCAATGAGGAGCTCAATCGCGAAAAGCTCGGAAGGACTGTAGACGTGATTTGTGAGGATTACGATCCTGTTGCCGAGATTCATTTTGGAAGAAGCGCCGCGGATGCTCCCGAAATTGACGGTAAGGTATATTTCAGAAGTGCCGATCGTATTGCTCCCGGTTCTATGATCAAGGTCAAGGTGCGCGACGTTGTGGATTACGACCTTTACGGAAATATTGTTACGAGAAACTGATGGAGGTTTGAAATAATGAAAATGAATCTGCCGAATAAGCTTTCCGTCTTGCGGCTTTGCATGGTTCCCGTGTTCGTGGTGATCATGATTGTCTGGGATGCCCTTTGGGCGAATATTGTGGGACTTGTACTTTTTTGTGTGGCTTCTTATACCGACATGCTCGACGGAAAGATCGCGCGTAAAAGAGGTCTTGTGACCGATTTCGGAAAATTCCTCGATCCCTTGGCGGATAAGTTTATGGTCATCGGTGCCATGATGGTGATCCTTTATAAAACGATGTCCGATTCTCCACGCAACCTTCTCTTTTCCAACGTTTTTATCTGGGCGGTGATCATTGTGATCTTCCGTGAATTGGCGGTGACCTCCATTCGGTTGGTGGTATCCGGCTCCAGCGGCATCGTCGTTGCCGCGAATATGCTCGGGAAGATCAAAACATGTACTCAGATCGCATGCGTCATTTCTTGCATTGCGGAGCGCATCTTCTATTGGAATATTCCCGCGCTTGCATCCTTGAAGGATTATCTTCCTCTCTCTCTGGTTACCACGGTTCTGATGCTCGTTTTCACGCTGTGGTCCGGTATCAATTATATCGTTTCCTATTGGAAATACATGGATCCCGAGAAATAATGACATAAAAAAGGTGTCGCGTTGCTGCAATCTATGCTGCGCGACACCTTTTGATTTTGCAAAATGCACACAAGTGTACTTTTCTTGCTTGAATTATCTATTCAATCTCACAAAATTGATAAAATTTCATCAAATCGCTTGCATATTAATGAAAAATGAGGTAAAATATAAACTGTATGGAAAGGCTTTCCAACCAAGGACAAGCCGTGAAAACAAAAAATTACATTAAACGGAGGATTATTCCAATGGCAAACGTAAAAGTTGCGATCAATGGTTTCGGTCGTATCGGCCGTCTTGCATTCCGCCAGATGTTCGGCGCGAAGGGCTATCAGGTAGTTGCAATCAACGACCTCACCAAGCCCTCTATGCTCGCTCACCTTCTCAAGTATGACTCTGCTCAGGGCAGATACAACCACGAGGTCAGCGCAAACGACGAGGAAGGCACCATCACTGTTGACGGCAAGACCATCAAGATTTATGCAGAGAAGGATGCTGCAAACCTTCCCTGGAAGAAGCTCAAGATCGACGTTGTTCTTGAGTGCACCGGCTTCTACTGCTCCAAGGAGAAGTCCATGGCTCATATCAATGCAGGCGCTAAGAAGTGCGTTATCTCCGCTCCCGCAGGCAAGGATCTGAAGACCATCGTATTCTCTGTGAACGAGAACACTCTGACCACTGAGGATCAGATCATTTCCGCTGCATCCTGCACCACCAACTGCCTCGCTCCCATGGCAAAGGCTCTGAACGACTACGCTCCCATCCAGTCCGGTATTATGACCACTGTTCATGCATACACCGGTGACCAGATGATCCTTGACGGCCCTCACAGAAAGGGTGATCTCCGCCGCGCTCGTGCAGGTGCTCAGAACATCGTTCCCAACTCCACGGGTGCTGCTAAGGCAATCGGTCTCGTAATTCCCGAGCTCAACGGCAAGCTGATCGGCTCTGCACAGAGAGTTCCTACCTGCACCGGTTCCACCACCATCCTTGTTGCTGTTGTCAAGGGCAAGGACGTTACCGTTGAGGGTATCAACGCTGCTATGAAGGCTGCTTCCTCTGCTTCCTTCGGCTACAACACCGATGAGATCGTTTCTTCCGACGTGATCGGT
The DNA here is from genome assembly GCA_045536125.1 of Eubacteriales bacterium. Taxonomy (GTDB): domain Bacteria; phylum Bacillota; class Clostridia; order Oscillospirales; family CAG-272; genus UMGS1865. The sequence goes on from JAZSMX010000018.1 coordinate 10,897, forward strand.
ATCACCTACGGTTCTCTCTTCGATGCAACTCAGACCATGGTTGCAAAGATCGATGACGACACCTACCAGGTACAGGTTGTTTCTTGGTACGATAACGAGAACTCCTACACCAGCCAGATGGTTCGCACCATCAAGTACTTTGCTGAGCTTCAGTAATTTGCTTTGAATATAGGGGCTGAGTCAGTGACTCAGCCCCCGCGCGCAAAAGCCGACGGTAGGCTTTTGCGCGCCGCGGAATTTGCGGGTTTCGCTTGAAAAAGCTCAAAATATCATCAATCAACGGGCGAAACTAAGGCGTGATGCCGCAAAGCAAAAACGTCGGGGGTGAGTCAAATGCATTTTTGCATTTGACTCACCCCCTATTGCTTTTTTTTGCGTCAAAACGCACAAGCATTTTGAAAAATCAAATATTCAAAAGGGTTCTGAAGGGAGCAATGTAGCTCTCGGCACGTTCTGCTGTCGCGGCTTCCGCAAAGATACGGAGCAGAGGCTCTGTTCCCGAGAAGCGGCAAATCACAAAGGAGTCATCCTCGAAATAGACCTTACATCCGTCCTCATAGCCAACACGTACGATTTTTGCATCTCCGAATGCGGGAAGTAATTTATCGATCATCAACGCCTTCTGTATTTCAGCTTTTCTTTCCGCAGGGAAGGCAATGTTGGCTTCCACCATCTCAAAATGACCGAACTTTTCCTCCAGAGAGGCGATCAGCTTTGTGGGAGATCCGATGGCACATACCATTTCGATAAAGAGGGAGGCTGCATAGATGGAGTCCTTTCCGTGGATGTGACCGCGTACGGTCAAGCCTCCGGAGGATTCTCCGCCGAGAACCGCATCGTAACGGTCGATGGCTGAGGAAATGTACTTGAATCCGATCGGAACCTCGTGGCATGCTTCCGAGAAGGAAGCAGCGATTTTATCCAACATATGGGTGGTGGCAAGATTGCGCACAACGGGACCGTTCCATCCCTTGTATTCATGGAGGTAGTAGTAGAGGAGACAAAGAATCTCATTGGCATCCACGTATCTTCCGTTTTCGTCCACCACACCCAAACGGTCTCCGTCACCGTCGAACGCGATTCCGAGATCGTATCCGCCGTCTACCACACGGTTGCGAAGATCCTTCAAGCGGCTTTCCGTAGGAGCGGGAATACCGCCGCCAAAATAGGCGTCCTTATTATCGTTGATGATATCTACGGTGCAGCGAAGTGTCTGAAGAATGACGAGCAAGGGGTAGGTACCCGAGCCGTGCATAGGGTCAAAGAGAATGCGGAGGGAGCGCTCCTTGATCACGTCGCAGTTCAGCTTTTCAAGAATGTGATCGATAAAACCGTTGAACGGTGCATGAAGATATGTGATCAGTCCTGCGTCTTCCGCCGCTTTCAAGGGAAGAATAGAAACGGTGACGCTTTCCTCACGGTCGATCAGCTCTTCAAGGCGCGCGGTGGTTTCAAGCGGCGCATCTCTTCCTTCCTCCACGATCAGCTTGATTCCGTTGTAGGAGGAGGGGTTGTGACTGGCGGTGACCTCGATTCCAAAGTGAAGCTCCATTTGCTTGACTAGATACATGATCAAGGGTGTCGGGGTGCTTCGTCCGATGAGGATGACCTTGATCCCGTATGCCGCTATGGTTTCTGCGATCCATCGGGAGGCTGCTTCGGAAAGAAAGCGGCGGTCGTATCCGATGACGATCGGCTTGTCGGTCTTGCCTTCTTCTTCCGCAAGACGCGTGATGGCACGCGCGACACGAAGAATATTGGATTTGATGAAATCGTCTCCGATGATCCCTCTCCAACCGCCGGTTCCAAAGCGGATTGCCGATTCTTTATACGCAAGTTCTGTGGTGCTCATGATGATGTGCATTCCTTTCGGTTGACGTTAAGTTCATTATACCGATTTTTTTCTTCCATTTCAATATCTTTTTTTAAAAGTGGCGAAATTGAAATAGAATCGGGCGAAAATAAAAGATAAACGAAATAAAAAAGGAAAAAAATCAAAAAAACGGAAGAAGTGTATATTTTTTTTGAAAATACCTCTTGCATTGCGCGGATTTTTGTTTTATAATATAGGATGAAAGAAAGTGTCCGCAAGGGCTATCTTAATATTATCTCCCGACCGAGACGTCGGGAAAGAGGAGGAAAGTTACATGAAAATTTTGGTTATCAATGCGGGAAGCTCTTCGATCAAGTATCAGCTGATCGATATGGAGAATGAAACGCTTTTGGCAAAGGGACAGGCTGACCGTATCGGTATCGAGGGCGGAAACTTCAAGCAAAAGGTGGAAGGCCGCGATGATTACAAGATCGATATCTTTATGAAGGACCATGCGGATGCTGTCAAGCTTGTGCTTGATACGCTGACCTCCAAGGAGAACGGTGTCATTGCATCTCTTTCCGAGATCACCGCAGTCGGTCACCGCGTGCTTCACGGCGGTGAGAAATTCTCCGGTTCTGTCATCATCAACGAGGACGTTATCGCAGCAATCGAAGAGTGCTGCGAGTTGGGTCCTCTCCACAATCCGCACAACCTCACGGGTATCCGTGCATGCGAGAAGACCATGCCCGGTGTTCCTCAGGTTGCCGTGTTTGATACGGGATTCCATCAGACCATGCCCGATTTCGCATATCTTTATGCGCTTCCTTATGAGTATTACGAGAAGTACCGCATCCGCCGTTACGGCTTCCACGGTACCAGTCACCGTTACGTCAGCATGCGTGCTGCTGCAATGCTTGGCAAGGATCCCGCACACGCAGAGGGTCTCAAGGTCGTTACCTGCCACCTCGGAAACGGTTCTTCCATCGCGGCTGTCAAGGATGGCAAGTGCTTTGATACCACCATGGGACTGACGCCTCTGGAAGGTATTATGATGGGTACCCGTTGCGGTTCTATCGACCCTGCAATCGTACCCCTTCTTATGTAGAAGGAAAATCTGACGCCCGATCAGATCGATACCATCATGAACAAGAAGTCCGGTATGCTGGGTGTTACTCAGAAGACCAGCGACAACCGCGATATCGAACAGGCGGCAAAGGACGGAGACGCTCGTTGCCAGCTCGTTGAGAATATGCTCGTGCATCAGCTTACCAAGTACGTCGGTTCCTATGCGGCTGCGATGGGTGGCGTAGATGCCATCACCTTTGCGGGCGGTATTGGTGAAAACAATCCTCACTACCGTTCCAGAGTGGCAAAGAATCTGGAGTTCATGGGCGTCAAGATCGACGAGGAGCTCAACAAAAAGGCAATGCGCGGCGCGGCTGAGGTGGATATTTCCACTCCCGATTCCAAGGTCAGAGTCCTTGTCATTCCTACCAATGAGGAATTGATGATTGCAAAGGATACCGAAGAGCTCGTTGCTGCACTGTAATTTTCTGAACGGTTACAATGGTTGAAGCGATTGAATCCTTTTTTCTCGAAACGGTGGGGAGGGAGTTGTGCGTCTTTTTCTGCTCCATGCTCCCCATCATCGAGTGCCGAGGTGCCGTACCGCTTGGATTTGTCTTAGGACTTCCTTGGTGGCAAACCGCACTTTTGAGTCTTGCGGGAAACCTTTTGCCCGTTCCCTTTATTCTTCTGTTCATTCGCGCAATCTTGAAATGGATGCGGAACAGCTCTGTGAAATTCTTTTCAAAAATTGCGGGATGGCTTGACCGCAAGGTCGAAAAGCACAAGGGAACGATTGAAAAATACTCCTACCTCGGAGTAATGATCTTTGTTGCGGTTCCTCTTCCCGGTACGGGAGCTTGGACAGGCTCTTTGATTGCATCTGTTTTGGGACTTGATCCCAAGCGATCATTTCTTGCAGCTGTCTGCGGTGTCGTGATCGCAACTGCGATCATGACAGTATTGATGTACTGCGGCTTCGGAGCTATCCTTGGGTTGCTCTGACGGATGCGATACCACAGGGGTGTCTCAAATGCATTCGCATTTGGTCGACACCCCTGTGGTTTTTGGTATAAGAGGCTGCTTCATTAAGGTGCCGAAGCTGTGATCGTGCAATCGTCGCCGTCGGGAGGTGCGTGAGCGTTGTGATCGCGGCTAAAAAACGCATATGAAAATGAAATCCGTAAGGATTTGTACCTTGAAAGCCACTCCACAAGCGATCGCTTATGGAGTGGCTTTAGATAAAGTAATCAGTCTTGTTTTCTGATTTTTTTGTTCTGTTTGTTTTTTGTTTTGCACTGAATGCATCAGCCGCTTTTTTATTAAAACGGATTTTTTATCGAATCATCTGCCAGGAGCGCGCGGTATGCAGCAATATCTGCTTCGTTTGGCTTATAGTCGGGATGAGAGCAACAAGGAAGCGTGGGAGCACTTCCGTCTGCGCTATAGAAAGGAGTCAGTGTGTCGTTTTCGTACTTTTGCAAATCCTCCTTACGGTGGAAATCGGGAATATCGTAGGGAACGCCGCGCTCAAGAAGACTTCGGTGCGAAAGGATTGCCACGGATGCCATCGTCGTGGCGCAGTGTACATCGAAGAAGGGATGCTTGTTCTCACGAATACAACGGAAAAATTCACGAATGACCCAAAAGTCACCTCCACCGTGTCCCGATTTTTCAATCAATTCCTCGTCGGGATCATTCCACGAAGGCTCGTAAAATTCGCTTTCCTTGGAGCCCTCGGGTATTTGCCATGAATTATAGCGCAGAGATATGCGTGAGCAATGCGATTCGCGCAGGTTTTCAATCTGTCCCTTAAGACCGCAAATGCGATAGGTGCTTCCGTGCGCGCCGAATGCCGTGCATCCGGTGACACGGAAGACAGAGCCGTCATTGTTGAGGCAAGTGATGATCGCGGCACGGTCACCGACGTCAAGTCCCATCAATAGATCCGGTTCCTCGGGAGCGAAAACAGGCATTGCCGTAACGCGGGTGGGAAAAGCACCTGTGATGTGCATCAAGGGTCCCAGGGAATGTGTAATGTAGTAGGTGCGGGGAAGATAATTGCGCCAGTGCTTTTCAAAAGGACGGTACATCTTGATATAATCGGTTTGTTCGGGGTTCTGTGGGTGGTTGTATTCTCCCTCTGCATACAGGCAGCGTCCGAGTGTTCCGCTGTCGAATACGCGTTTCATTTCTATGTTGACCTTCATATACGGATAATTTTCAGCCAGCATATAGATACCGCGGCTCTTTTCTGCGGCGCGGACGAGTGCCACTCCCTCCGCCATCGTGGAATTCGATGCGCATTCGCTTAATACGTGCAAATTCTTTTCCAAGGCGCGGATGGCGTACGGAGCGTGCTGATCAAAAAAGTTACAGAGAAACACTGCTTCCATTCCGGGATGATTTAAAAACTCCTCAAAATCGGTGTAAGTGGCAAGAGAATCTCCCAGTGCTTCCTTCGCGGCGTTGAGTCGATCCTCGTTTTTGTCACACACTGCAACAATCGAACCATTGTTGGCAAGCACGACTTGATAATATGACGAGCCTCTTCCAAGACCGAAAATGCCAAATTTTACGGTTTTTTTTCATACCTTTAAATCCTTTCGTCCCATTCGGGATTTTTCCCGATTTTTTTTGTAAGTATGTCAAGCGCAGCTTTGTTTTTCTCTGCGAAATCGGAATCCGGAAGATTGGTAGTGGGGGAGATATCTCCCGTATATTCTACAAAGCCAAATTTGCGATAGATCGAAATGGCAGGATAATAGTGCGTTCCTGACCATAAATATACGTATCCCTTGAAGCCAAGCGCGTTGTAAAGATCCAAAAGATGTGTTAACATTGCCTTTGCAATGCCTTTTCCGGCACATCGGTCGCTGACGGCAACCCAGTGAATACGTTGCTCGATACGCCCGAAATATTTACCATCCCAAAGGGAAGCTGTAGCTACGATTTCTCCCAATGCGTCCTTAACAAAAAGTATCCGTTCCTCAGGGCGTAATCTTTGATCGATGCAAAAATTCATTTTAAAGCAGTTAAGCCCCTCATCCTCGGATTCGAACTGACCGAGTTCACATTCTAATTTCACCCATGCATCCTCATCACCTGCTTGAAAGAAAGAAAACGTATAACCGTCGGGGAGAGCATATTTTGGGTAAGTATCCGTATCGGTTTTGAGCATGGAAATCGGGTAGTAGGGGATGCTTTTATCAATCATAACATTGTCTCCTTCCTCTTGGTGCTTTTATTATATCAAACAAAGGCAACGTTTGTATATGGATAAAATCCATCAATGTATGTCTGTTGTCTTTTTATGCCTTGACAAAAGCGTGTGTGACATGTATACTATACCCAGAACGTTCGAAAGGTTTGGTGTGACATGAATTGGAATACCGTTTGTAAATTCAATGAATTTCGTTCGTCGGATTTGGTCTGTACCGTTTTTGTTTATGAAACGACGGATGTTCAAAGCAGAGAAACGACCTTGCCCCATTATTTGCTCGGTTTTGTAGTTGAAGGAACCGCATCCTTATTTGTGGGATCAAGTGTGTACGCAGTCGAAGCGGGCGATATATTTTTTGTTCGCAAAAATACACTTTTTCGTCTTGAGATAAGTGCGGGGGGGAGTTATTTCTATGTTTGTTTCCAAGGACGCTGTGCGGAGGAGCTGACCGAGAGATTGGAACTGTGCGCGTCTGTTGCGGTTGTTGACTGCCGTGCGGAGCTTGAGCGGTTGAATGCGTTTGGCTTTGAATGTATGGAAAAAATGAACGAAGGTAATACCGATTTATTTGGAGAGGCGATGGTGCTGTATTTGATGGGGCATCTTTCACCTCAGCGACAAACGGCGAAGGATTTGTTTTCAACTATCATCAGCATCACCGGGGATCGTTTTACCGAGCACTCGTTTTCGCTGTCTACGCTCGCACAATCACTCGGATACGATGCGAAATATCTGTCTCATTATTTTAAAAAATGCAAGGGGATCGGATACTCGCAATATTTACGAGAGCTTCGCATTAATCACTCCGTTTTTTTGATCGAACAGGGGGTGATGTGTGTGAAAAATATTGCACTGCTATCCGGTTTTTCGGACGCATTGCATTTTTCTAAAGTGTTCAAAAGTATCAAGGGAGTTTCCCCGAAGCAATATATTGAATTACTTCAAAGGGACTGATTCATTCAGATGCAGAAGCTGTGATCGCGGCTAAAAAAACGCATATAAAAATGAAATCCGTAAGGACTTCTACCTTAAAACGGGCTGTCTCATTAAGAAAGCCTGAAAAAGAAAAAAACGGATGTTCTTTACCGAAAGGTATTGAGCATCCGTTTGCTTTGTTGTATAATTTAATTGCTACAAAAAACCTACAAGAAAGCGAGATAATTATACAACAATGAGAGACAAAAGTCAAGTAGTTTTACCGTTGAATTTAGGAATTTGTATTCCCGAGGGAGATTTTGTATTCAAAGTAGCCGAGATTTGCGAGGAATTGGACTACACAGAATTGTTCAATACCTATGTGCGGAAGTGGAGAAAGGTTAACCCCATCACACTGTTTGAGATATTG
>JAZSMX010000061.1:0-11619 GCA_045536125.1 Eubacteriales bacterium
ATACGGGAGACCTGAGCCTGCGGAGAAGTTGACGTTCACGCCGAAGTTCTCTAACCAATTAATCTCTTTAGCAGTGCCTTAATATTTTGGAGAATTTCGAAGAAATTCAACCGATTCCTGTCTCATTTTCTGATTTTACCGGAAAACGGGACTTTTTTCTTTTCTCCACGGGCTTTTTCGTTCTCGTCAAATGTGACAGCCCCGTGAGCGTTCGGTTTACGCTTCCTCGGATTCACCGTCACCTTCGGCGGTGTCGATGAAGCGTGCGATATATTCCTCGGGAGTGATGAGGATGGTTCTGGGCTTTGATCCGTCGGGCGCGGAGACGATGCCCTCTGCCTGCATACGGTCCACCAGCTTGGCGGCACGGCTGTAGCCGATCTCAAGCTTTCTTTGCAGGAGCGAGGTGGAAATGCGTCCTTCCTCGATGGCGACGCGCACGGCATCGGCATACTTGTTGTCCGACTTGTCGCCGTCGTCTCCCATGGGAAGATCGGCGGGAGCGCCACCCTTGCCCTTGCTTCCGCACTGAGCGGCAAGCTCCTTGAGCTTGGAAATGAACTTCTCGTCATAGACGGCAAGACCGTTCTTGGCGCGGAGGAAGTCACAGACCTGCTCGACCTCCTTGTCGTCCACAAACGCACCCTGGACACGTGTGTCGCGCATAGAGCCGATGGGGACGAAGAGCATGTCACCTCTGCCCGTCAGTGCTTCCGCACCGATGTGGTCAAGGATGACACGGGAGTCGATCTGGGACTTGACCGCAAATGCGATACGGGAAGGCACGTTTGCCTTGATCAGTCCCGTGACAACGTCCGCGGAGGGACGCTGCGTACCGATGATGAGGTGCATTCCTGCGGCACGCGCCTTTTGCGCGATGCGGCAGATTGCCGTTTCGACCTCGTCACGTGCGGTCATCATGAGATCCGCAAGCTCGTCGATGATGATGACGATGTGGGGAAGCTCCGGCATGTCGGGATCGTCCGCGGTTGCGGCATTGTAGCCCTTGAGGTCTCGGACACCGACCGTTTCAAAGAGCTCGAAGCGGTGTTCCATTTCCTCGACTGCTGCCTGGAGTGCGCCCGCCGCATCCTTGGGGGCTGTGACAACGGGTGCCATCAGGTGGGGAATGTTCTTGTAAATGCTGAACTCTACCTTCTTGGGATCGATCATCACCAAGCGAACGTCCTTCGGCGTGGTTCGGTAGAGAAGGCTGAGAATGATACAGTTGATACAAACCGACTTACCGCTTCCCGTCGTACCCGCGATGAGAAGGTGGGGCATTTTCGCAATGTCGAAGACCAGTGCTTCTCCCGCGATTCCCGCGCCGAGGCAGGCGGTCAGCTTGCTCTTGGATTCGGTGAATGCCTTGGATTCGATGAGGTCACGCAGATAAATGGTAGAGCGTGTCTTATTGGGAACCTCGATCCCCACCGAGTTCGTGCCCGGGATGGGCGCTTCGATACGGATGCCGCCCGAGGCGCGCAGAGAAAGCGCGATGTCGTCCGACAGATTGGTGATGCTGCGGACGCGCACCCCCGCAGCGGGAGTGATCTCATAGCGCGTGACCGTCGGTCCGCAGGAGTAACGGATATTGTCGGTGATGCCGACGTGGAAGCTCTTGAGGGTTGCCGCCAGGGCTTGCATGTTCTCTTGCAGCTCTGCCATGTTCTCCGCCGTCATCGGCTTGCCCTTTTGCAAAAAGTCGATGGGGGGCATGGTGTATTCCTCGGGCGCGATTCTGTTTTCCGCTTCGGCAAGCTCCGCTTCGGTCAGTCCCTTTTCATTGTCCGCGTCCGCTGCCTTGCGACGGGCTCTTCCCGCGGCGGCAGCACCCGCAAGCGTTGCCTGCTGTGCTTCCAGCGCCTCGAATTCACCGTCGGAAAGTCCGAAGTCCGTGCCGTCGGTGTCGCCCGCGCTTGCGATTGCGGCGTCCGCGTTGATCTTTTGAGCTCTTCCCTTCGGCATGGGAGCTTCGGGAGGAACGGGGGCGTGTGCCGAGGATGCGGGCGCTTGGCTCTGATCGTCAAAGACGGTCTTCAGATCAAAGCTGCGCGCGCTCTCCGCCCGTTGTCTTGCCTGTCTTGGATCGGTTTCCTTCGGGAAGACCGCATCGACCGAGGAGTCACGGTTGCCCGACACACCGAGTGTTCTTTGTGTCTCGGGAGCGGGAGACGTGGGGGCGGATTGCTTTGCTTGCAATCCCGATCTGAAATCCTCGTAGTTTGCATATCTCTTGGCGCGTGCCGCCTCTGCCATTTTTTTATTGACCGCGTCGGGAACGAAGACGTCCTCCGCAGGTCCCGGATCCAAACGGGGAGAGGGCTGCGGTGCGTCCTCCTTGACGGCTTTTTTCTTTGTGGGGGGGAGGGGAGTGGGAGCGGGGGCATCCCCTGCTTCTTCCTCGGATGCGTCGTCGCGTTTTGATTCCTTAGGGCGATGTGCGTCACTCTTCTTCGCATTCTTTTCCTTCTTTTCTTTGGCGACGACTTCCTCTTCCTCGTACGCTTCCTCGTCATCGTCCCACTCCTCGTCCTCCTCGCGCTTTGCTGCCTTCTTCTCTCGGAAGAAGTTGAGAAGGAGCTCGGGCGTCACTCCGAGGATATAGAAGAGAGAACCGCCGAGTGCCAGGAACGAGATGATGAGAGCACCCGCATAGTGGCAAAGGCTGTAAAGGAAATACGCGATCCATCCGCCGATGACACCGCCGCCTGTCATTCTCACACCGTGGTAGAGAAGCTCGTCTGTGGTGAACTCATGACCGTCGTTCGGAATGAGCGCGCCGAAGACGTGGATGACGACCGAGAGCATCAGCAAAAACAGGATGGAGAGAATGACCTTGGGGGCTGCCACCTTGTTTTGCGAGAATTTCTTCCAGCGGATCGCCAGATTCAGGCACAACAGGGGAATGGTGAACGCCGCCGTGCCGAGCATTCCGAAAATGCCGTAGGAGATTCCGTAGCCGACAATGCCCATCCAGTGCTTTTCGGGGGTGTTCTCCAGCGCGTTATCGTAGTTGCAAAGCAGGTTCAGAAAGAGCACCGCGCCCAAAAAGATGGCGAGGGCAAACCAGACAAAGGGCATTGCCTTGGATGCACCGCCGCTCTTTGACGCGTGGCGCACCGCTTTTTTAGCCCCCTTCTTGACCGCCTTCTTTCCTGCGGTGCTGACGGTGACTCTGCCATTGGCAGAACCGCCCTTTTTCGTTGTTTTTTTCTTGGTATCCGTAGTCGTGTCCTCCTTTGATAGAGTTGAAATCTACTGTTAAATTACAGTATATCAAATTTCTCATGAAATTGCAAGAGGTATTGAAAAATATTGCCTGCGGGAAGGGAAATATTATACGTTTCGGACGAAAATGTGCATAGAAAATGATTGACACCACCGAAGAAACATGGTATACTTGTGAGGGGTGGGCAGAAGCGTTTTGCCCACGTGACCGTTTACTCAAAAGGAGGTATGGTTTCTTGAATAAGACAACCGGTAAAAGAAAAAACAGCGGCGCGCTCAAAACCCGTCGGGGGGCTGCCGTAAAGAACGTTTGTTATGATACGAAGGCATTGTATTTTTGCAATGCGGAGGGCGTGAGCCTTCGCCTGCGCTTTGAGGGTGCCCATGGCTGGAGACTGCAAAGCGCCAAGGACGGAGCGTTTGATTCCATGGGCGCGTCCCAATCGCTTGCCAAGTACCTGAACGAGCCGATTAACGGTCGCGCGCAGCGCGTCACCGTCAAGCGCGAGGGGGATACTGTGACCGTGACCGAAAAGAAGGGCACGCGGGCAATCCTTTCCTTGGGAGATACGTTTTCTCTCTCCTTTTGCACAAAGGAGGGGCGCGTTGTCACCGAGGTGACCGCGATCGGTGAGGTGGACGGACAGATTTCTATGTCGGGTGCTTTGGAGGCAAGCGAAGCGATCTACGGCGGCGGAGAGCGACTGGACGTTACAAACAAGCGCGGAACGAAAATGTATCTGTATTCCTGTGACGGATGGAACAATTCCGCAACGTCCTATACCGTCATTCCTCTGTATCTGACGACGCGCGGCGGCGGTATGTTCGTCAACCGCTACGATCCCGCGGTGGCGGATTTCGGTGCGGCGGCTGCCGACAGGTGGACGTACACGGCGGAAGCTTCCGTGATGGATTGCTATTTCTGGGCGACGGGTGAGATGGGGGATGCATTGCGCGGATATACCGAGCTGTCGGGACATGCCTACATGCCCATGTCTTGGATGCAGGGCATGCACATTTGCCGTTACTGGCCCGATATGAGCGCATTTGACAAGGACGATAAGTATGACTGCTTGACCGATATCCCGAATTGGGAGAGCTTTTACATTCAACACGGAGACGGATATATCTCCGTCAAGGAGGCAGACGCAAAGACGCTTGCCTCTGCCCTGAAGCTCTTTACCAAAGGGGAGAGTGGAACATACGAATGCCGACGCATCAAAAACGATGCGGGTGAGTATTATTTCTCCGGTCCCGGCACTTGCCCCGGCGGCATCAGTGTCAAGTCCTTGATGGAGAACCTGATCCGGGCGGACATGAAGCCAAAGGCGGCAAGCATGGAGCCCTACGGCTGGACGTTGGCATTCCACGATAGCGACGAGGGACGCGCGCAGATGAAGGATCTTTGCAATGCCGCTGACTGGCTGCACGCGCACGGCATCAAGCCGATGGTCTATATGGCGGTCGGTACGATCGATCCGAGCATCGCCGGGTTCCGCCCCGAATATCTCCTCCACGCGGATCTGACGGTTACGAAGCCCGACGGTACGGTCGAGGTCAAGCGCGATACCGTGGATATTCCGTGGGTAGCCGGTACGGGTGAAAACCGTGATGCCATTTGCAGAGACGGAGAGTTCATTTCCTTCAAGTATCTGGACATCACCAATGAAGAGGCATGTGACTGGTACTTTAACACCGTCTGGGGCAAGATGATTGACATCGGCATTGACGGTGTGAAGATTGACTTCTGCGAGGAGCTTGCGAACGAAGGTCAGACGTTTGGCGGCTGCAAGCTCAATTACCATTGGGCAAATCCCGAAAAGATCGCGGACGGAGACATTCACCACGCATATCCCGTCTATTTCATTTCTGCCTTCTACAAGAGAATGCTGGAGCACAAGGCGGCAAAGGGGCTCAAGGACGGCTTCATGGTCTTTTCGCGCGGCGGCGGCATCGGCTCGCAGCGGAATCCCTATATGTGGGCGGGTGACCAGGTGCGTAAGATGGAAAAGCTTGGCGATCAGCTCTTGGCAACCGTCAACTCAGGTCTTTCGGGCATTCCCTTCATGTCCTTCGACATGGGCGGATACCACTACATCTATGAGGATTACACCAACACGGACGTCGCTCTGGAAAACGAGATTTTTGCCCGCGCGGTCGGCTTTACCGCCTTTTTCACGCAGATGCAGACACACGGTGACGTGCGCCACGCATACGAAATGAACGAGGACGTCAAGCAGATCTACCGCAACTTCACGCGTCTGCATGACGACTTGCTTCCGTATATGCAGAAGTATTCGAGAATCGCGTGTGAAACGGGGATGCCTCCTGTGCGCCATCCCGTATTGCGCTATCCGAACGACGAGAAGGTGTACAGCCTCAAGGACGAATTCCTCCTTGGCGAGGGCTTGCTCGTAGCTCCGATTCTCACGCAGAATACCTTCGAAAGGGAGGTCTACCTTCCCGAGGGTTCGTGGACCGAGCTTCTCACGGGCAAGGTGATCGAGGGTGGCAAGACCGTGATTGCCCGCGCAAACCTCGGACAAACTCCCGTGTATCTTGACAACGCTTCCAAGGACGTATCCGACCTGCTTCCCGTTTTTGAGGGACAGAACTGGATGCAGATCAAAAATTGGAATTCAATAAACTGTGGCTGAGTCGCTTGACGAAGCCCACCCGAAAAAAAGTCACGTTCGGCTTTTTTGAGGCGCGGAATTTGCGGCTTTTGCCGTAATTCCTTCATTGCGGTGTGATGCCGCAAAGCAAAAACGACGGGGGTGAGTACCGAATGCGAAAACGCATTCGGTACTCACCCCCCTTTTTTTCTTGATGGGAGACAGTATCATTCAATCATTCCCTTGATTTTGCTTGCGGTATTCCGTGGGAGTCATTCCCACACGGTGGGAAAAGAGGGTAGAGAAGTAGTGGGCATCCGAAACGGAGAGTCGCTGTGCAATCTCGGAAACGGTGAGGTGGGAATTGGAAAGCAGGAGCTTTGCCGTTTTGATCTTTTCCTCAAGGAGATATTCGTAAGGGGTGACGCCGTAATTCTTTTTGAAGATGCGGATGAGATTGGATTTGGAGATGTGAAGGCGGAGCGCGATCTCATCTAAGCTAACGGCAGTATAGAGGGCTTCGTCGAGCGCACTTCGGATGCGGCGACCGTCGCTGTCATCGCCCCCGTGGGAAAGGGCAAGATGGGCTTCCCAGATCGCGTTGTGGACGGCATCGGTGACGGTGCGGCAGAGCTCCTCGCGCGGCTGCGACTCGGATGCTGCATGGAAGGCATTCTCAAAGTGCCGTTTTGCCTTGGGACAATCCACGGAAAAGCTCTGCATGCCGAGGGCATCCAGATAAGGGGAAATATAAGGGGCTTGGTAGTTGATCCACAGCTTTTTCCAAGGGTTTTGCGAAAGCGAGCGGTAGTGATGCGCCTCATGCGCGCGCAGAAGATACATCTGCCCCGCCGTGGCACGGAAGCGTCTGCCCTCCACGGTGATCTCACCCTCTCCTTCAAGGACGTATTCAAGGACGGTGATGGGGTTGCCGGCGGTGCGTCGGATGCTGTAATCGGGATGCGGATAGGTGATGCCGACCACGGCACTTTCAAAGGGGGCGGCTTTTGCGCCCGTAATCACGTAAAGCGTTTCCCGTTCGGGATATCTCGCGTAGGAGTTGTTTTGGGGGGTTCCATTCGAATTGCTCATATCTCACACCTTTTTGTGATATTTTGGACTTGAATTCTGAATTTTTTTGACTTATAATGGTATTGTAATACAAATACGGACAAAAAGCAAGTGCTTTTTGAAAAAGGAGGACATTTTTATGACGAACCCGATCTGTCCGCGCCCGGAGCATCCGAATCCGATGATGGTGCGTGAGTCCTTTGTCAATCTCAACGGCGAATGGATGTTTGAAATTGACCGCGGTGTCAGCGGAGAGGCGCGGGGACTTGTGCAAAGCGATACGCTCTCCGGAAAAATCACCGTTCCGTTCTGCCCCGAATCGAAGCTTTCGGGAGTGGAAGACGTTGATTTTATGCGCTGCGTGTGGTATAAGAAAAAGATTGTGCTGGATTGCGAGAGTCTGGAAGGGCGGCGCATCCTGTTCCACATCGGTGCGGCAGACTTCAAAACGCAGGTTTGGGTGAACGGAGCATTGGCGGGGCTTCCTCACGTCGGCTCGTCCTCGCCCATCGTTTACGACGTGACGGCACTGGTGCGTGAAGGGGAGAACCTTGTGACGGTCTCCTGCTACGATGATACACGCGATCCCGCGCAGGCGGGCGGCAAGCAATCCATCGGTTATGCTTCCGCGGGCTGCTTCTACACGCGGACCACGGGCATCTGGCAGACCGTTTGGTATGAATCCGTTCCCGTGTCTTACATCAAGGACCTTTCCTTCCGTCCCGACGCGGAGAACGCAAGCGTCCTCCTTTCCTGTGAGCTTTGCGGAGAGGGAGATCTGACCGCGCGCGTCTACTTTGACGGTCGCCTTGTGGGAGAGGGGCACAAGAAGAACGCACGGGTGACCTCGGATATGGAGATCAAGCTGTCCGAAACGCATTTGTGGGAGCTTGGAAACGGTCGTCTTTACGACGTGGAGGTGACCTACGGTGAGGATACGGTCAAGAGCTACTTCGGACTTCGCTCGGTGGAGCTTCGCGACGGAAAATTCTACCTCAACGGAAAGAGCGTGTTCCAGCGACTTGTGTTGGATCAGGGCTTTTATCCCGACGGCATCTGGACCGCTCCCGACGACGCTTCGCTCGTGCGTGACATCGAATGCTCCCTGTCGGTGGGATTTAACGGTGCAAGACTTCACCAGAAGGTGTTTGAGCCGAGATTCCTTTACCATGCCGACCGTATGGGTTACATGGTTTGGGGAGAGTATCCCAGCTGGGGCATCGATCACTCTGATATTGCCAACCTTTCGACCTTCCTTCCCGACTGGCTTTCCTGCGTCAAGAGAGATCGCTCGCATCCGTCCGTGATCGGCTGGTGTCCTCTGAACGAGACGTGGAACGTCGGCCCTCAGAACAAGTGGCAGGATAACAACTTCCTTCGCATTCTTTACGAGGCGACGAAACGCTTTGATCCCACCCGTCCTTGCATTGATACGAGCGGAAACTACCACGTCCTGACCGATATTTACGACGTGCACGATTACGATCAGAATCCCGAAAGCTTCCGTGAGCATTACGCCCGTTTGGTCAGCGAAGGCGTTCTTTATGAGAGAGTGCGTGACGATTACCGTCAGCACTGGGAGGGACAGCCCGTCTTCATGTCCGAGTACGGCGGCATCGGCTTCCGCTTGGAGAGCAACGGGGAATGGAAAAAGGCTTGGAGCTACGGAACGGCGACGAGCTCCTATGAGGAGTTCTACGAAAGATACAAGGGGTTGACCGACGTATTGCTCGACAATCCTTTGATGATCGGCTTCTGCTATACGCAGTTGACCGACGTGGAGCAGGAGCAGAACGGACTCTTTACCTATGAGGGACGAGAGGCGAAATTTGACGTGGAGCGTCTTCGTTCCATCAACTCCCGCCGTGCCGCGATTGAGGATTGAACGAGAATTTCGAAAAAAATTCGTATTCATTTCACTTGACAAAGTTTTCCTATCTTTGTATAATGGTATCAGCCGCCCCACCGCCGTGCGCGGTGGGGCGAATTATTTTAAGGAGAATCGATATGAGAGCAGGATTTTATGAATGCGATATCACGCCGCCCTTGGGTGGGCTTCTTTGGGGGCATTACCATGACGTGCGCGCTACGGGCGTGATGGATCGTCTCTTTGCGAGAGCTGCCGTTATTGAGGGGGACGACGGCACGGTTGCCGCGTTTGTGACCCTGGATTGCTGCGCGCTTCCCACAGGCATCCACGAGAAGGTGACCAAGCGTATTTTCGAATACACGGGGATCAAGCCCGAAAACGTTTGTATTTCCTCCAACCATACCCACTGGGGCGCGCCCGTCAAGGCGTCCCCGGAAATCGGCTGCTATGAGGATGCGCCGTATCTGGACGTATTTCTTCGCCTTGTGGCAGATGCCGTGACTTTGGCGTACCGCCGTCTTGACAGCGCCGCCGCCTTTTACGGCACGGGGCTTGCCGAGGGGATTGCCTTTTGCCGTGATTACAAATTAAAGGACGGCAGATGCATTACCTTTGCCGCCGGTGTCGCTCCCGAAGAGATTGAGGGAAGAAATGCCGAGCCCGACCCCACCGTGCGCGTTGTGATGCTTGAACGCGACGGAAAGCCCACAGGCGCACTCTATCACTTTGCCTGCCATCAATGCTGCTGTGGGAACAATACCGAGTATACGGGCGATTTTTCCTCGATCGTATCCAAGGAGCTGAAAAAGGTATACGGCGAGGACTTTGTAGCGGTCTACCTGCCCGGCCCCGCGGGCGACATCACCCACGTCGTTCATCCCGACTTCAAAACGCTCCCCGACCATTACCGCATGATGGGCAAAAAGCTTGCCGATGCCGTGGTGGATTCTCGAAAGAACGCAAAACCTCTTTCGGGAGGCGTCAAGGTCGCTTTTGAAACGGTCGAGATGGAGCACAGAAGGATCACGCCGGCAGAGGCAATGCCCGAGATCGCCCGTCTTTGCAAGACCTTTGGGGAGATGAGGGCGCGCAACCTTGCCTACTATGCCAAGGTCAATACCCCGAGCGGAGAGTATATCCTGCAGGCATTCAACGTTGGCGGCCTTTGTATCTACGTCATGCCGGGTGAGGTCTTTATCGACCACGGGAAACGCCTGATGAAGGATTCCTCCTACTCTGATTGCATGCTGGTGCACAATTCCAATACCTATTGCGGATATATTCCCACCAAGGAGGCTTTTGGAGAGGGGTACGATCTTTACGAGACGTCTCTTTGCTACCATTCCTGCCTGCTTCCCGAGGCGGGAGAGATCATGACGGACAAGCTTCTGGAGCTTGGTGAACGCATGAAACAATAAGAAAAAAACGTTCTGAAAGGAGCAGCTATGAGAGTCGGATTTTATGAATGTGATATCACCCCTCCTCTGGGGGGCGATATGCCCGGATATTACGGGCAGAATATTGCGAAAACCGTATATGAGCGACTTTACGCAAAAGCTTGTGTCATCGAGGATAACGGCACCTACGCCGCCATTGTGGCACTGGATACCGGCGAGTACGTCGACGCGATGACGAAGGTGGTCACCGACCGCGTGTTCGAGTACACGGGGATTCCCGCGGAGTCGATCTGTATTCACGTGGTACATACCCACAAGGGCGCTCCCGTTGAGGATGCGCGTTATACGGGGCAGGGTGTTGATTTCCTTTACCGTGACGTCTATTTCCGTCTGGCGGCGGATGCCATCATTTTGGCATATCAGAGAATGGTGCCCGCCACGGCAAAATTCGCGCAAGGCACTGCCGAGGGCTGGGGATTCTGCCGTAACTACGTGGGAAAGGACGGCATCGCCCGCACCTTCAGAGTCGAGAATTTTGACCACGTAATGGCAGAGCCCGATCCTTCGCTTCCCGTGATGGTATTTGAGAGCGAAGCGGGTGAAAAATTGGGATGTCTCGTTTCCTTTGCCTGCCACCAGGATTGCACGGGTGTGGACGGCTATTCCTCCGACTACGGCGGAGTGATGGGAATGGAGCTCAAAAAGATATACGGACAGGACTTCATCACCGTATTTATGATCGGTACGGCGGGAGACATCAACCATATCCCGAGCGATCCGTCGCTTCCCAGACCCGTGAACGGCGTTCATTACCGCAACATGGGCAAAGCGATTGCCAAGGTTGCCGCGGAGGCGATTGACGCCGCAGCTCCCGTGGGAGAGGGGCTTGCAGTGATCAAGGAGGATATTACCTTGGAACGCAGAAGATATACGAAGGAGCAGACCGCTGACAAGATCTCGCTTTGGGCAGAGCGCGACGGCGGTGTGATGCGCGCGCTCAACCTTCTGTACTACCAAGAGGTGAATCGGGAAACGCATTCCACCATGGCGCTTCAGGTCATCCGCGTGGGCAATACCTGCATTTACGTATTTCCCGGAGAGATCTACGTCAATTTCGGAAAGGAGATTAAGGCGAGGTCGAAGTTCGAAAACAATTTCGTCATCGAGAACAGCAATGCCTTCGGCGGATATTTCCCGACTCCCGATGCATTCGAGGAGAATTGCGATTTTTACGAAACATCGCTTTGCTTCGGCTCGCGCCACGTGCCCGAGGCAGGCGGTCAGATGGTGGAAAAGCTGCTGGATATGGCAGAAAAGCTGTAAGGCTTTGTAAAGAAAAGAATCAAACAAGGGGCTGTCACATCTGCCCTGAACGAAAAAGCCCGTGGAGAAAAGAAAAAAGTCCCGTTTTCCGGTAAAATCAGAAAATGAGACA
>JAZSMX010000043.1:0-11912 GCA_045536125.1 Eubacteriales bacterium
GACATGGCTACGATCCGACTTTATGTGCGCTGCTTGGCGGTGGCGGATATGCCGAATACGTCAACGTGAAATACGATATGCTGATGCCCGTTCCGAAGGGAAGAAGCCTTGTAGAGGCTTCCGCAATGCCCGAAGCCTACGCAACCGCTTATCTCAACCTTTTCATGGAAGGAAAGGCAAAGGCGGGAGATACGCTTCTGATGCATGCGGGTGCCAGCGGACTTGCTTCCGTTGTGATTCCCATGGCAAAGGCATTCGGACTTCGTGTAATTACCACGGTTCTTTCCGACGAAATTGCGGAGAAGATCAAGCCCTTGGGTGCCGATCTTGTGGTCAACACAAAGAAGGAGAACATCGCGGACGTTCTCAAGGCACAGCTGGAAGCCGGTACTCCTGTAGACATTGCCATTGACTGCCTCGGCGGCAGCTTTATGGGTGGATGCTTGCCGTATCTTTCTCACGGCGCGCGCTGGATCATGATCGCGGCTCTTGCCGGACAGATTACGGAAATCGATCTGAAGAATATTTACGTTCGCAACGTGCGTATCATCGGAAGCACGCTTCGCTCCCGTACGCCCGCCTTCAAGGCAGAGCTCCTTGCAAAGCTTGTCAGCGACGTTTGGCCCAAGGTAGAACAGGGGATGATGAAGCCCTCCATCTACAAGGTTCTTCCCATTACCGAGGCAGAAGAGGCACATGCCATTCTTCAGCGCGGTGAGAACGTCGGAAAGGTTGTTTTGACGGTTAAGTAAAATGAAATTAAATGTAGAAAGCACACAAAAACAAGCAATGCTTGAGTTTTGGGTGCTTTCTTCAATTTTAAAATGATTGACAATGCAAAAAAACACAAGTATAATGATGTTGACATCCAAAAATACAAGGAGGGTTTGAAAATGAAGAAGGTAAGAATCGGCTTGGTCGGTGCCGGCAACATTGCTCATATGACGCATCTTCCCGCATACGCGCGTATAGAGAACGCGGAGCTCGTCGCGGTGTGTGACATCGATGCTGAGAAGGCGAAAAAGACAGCAGAGGAATATCATATTCCCGCATATTATGCAAGTCTTGGGGAGATGCTTGAGAATGCCGATATTGACGCTGTGGATGTTTGTGTCTGGAACGGCGCTCACGTGCCTGTATGCATTGAAGCGGCACGGGCAGGAAAACACGTGATGTGCGAAAAGCCTCCGGCTACGAGTGCGGAGTCGATGGAGGAATTGAAGCGCGTGTTGGATGAGACGCAGGTGACCTATCTGCTCGCTGTTCCCAATCGTTTTCAAACTATGAATATGTACGTTAAGGAGCTGTGTGACAAGGGCGAATTCGGTGAGATCTATTATGCGAAAACCTCATATCTCCGCCGTCGCGGTGTGCCTCGCGGATGGTTTACCGATAAACAGATTGCAGGTGGCGGACCTGTTTACGATATCGGCGTGCATCGCATTGACAGTGCGTGGTATTTAATGGGATGCCCTAAGCCTGTGCGTGTGAGTGCGGCAACCTTTTCGAAAATTTCACAGTATGAGGTTCGCGGTGATGAGCCTTATACCGCCGCTCCCTCTCCAAACGGAAACGTATACGATTGCGAAGATCTCGGCGCGGGTGCGATCTACTTTGAAAACGGCGCGCAAATGATCTTTGAGGCAAGCTGGAATCTCAATTTGCCGGATGACGGGTTTACCCTGATCAACGGAACACTTGCGGGTTGTGACGTCGATAAAAAGAAAATATATACCCAAAAGGACGGATACCTTTACGACAATACCGTGAATATTGAAAAGGAAGAAGATCCCTTTGAGGGGGAAATCCGACATTTTGTTGACTGTATTTTGCGTGGCGAAAGAAAAACGCGATATCCTATTGAGCAGGCGATTGTTATGCAGAGAATCATGGATGCGATTTATGAGTCCGCCGCAACGGGACGCGACGTTTTGATTTGAGGTGAGGACATGAAAACTTGTATCAGTACCTATAGCTATTATCGCCTTTACAAGAACGGTGCGTTCACAGATTTTGATGCGATCGATCAGACAAAGGCATTTGGTATGGAAGGGGTGGAGCTTTTGATATCCGATGATTCCGCCCCCGAAGGAAAGCCGCTCGCGGAGTACGTCAAGGAGCTGACGGAGCATGCAAGAAAAATCGGTCTTGAGGTTCCCATCTATACGACGGATGCCAACTTTTTGTGTAACGATTCCGAAGCGGAGCTGTCACGACTTTGCCGCCATGTTGATATTGCCGCGGCTTGCTCAATTCCGCGTTTGCGCTTTGACGTGACCTTCGGCTATCCCGAGAGGTATCCCGTTAAGGTATGGCAGAATGTTGTACGCGATGTGGCGCCCATTCTTCGCCGTGCTGCGGAGTATGCCGCAGAAAAGGGTGTGGTTCTCTGTTCCGAAAATCACGGATTTCTGATGCAGGACAGTACTCGGCTTGAGGCTTTGTTTGCGGCGGTAGATCATCCCAATTACAAGTGGCTTTGTGATATAGGAAACTTTTGCTGTTCCGATGAGGATCTTGCCGCAGCTTGCGGCAGACTTGCCGAAATGGCGGTCCACGTTCACGCGAAGGATGTCTTTATCCGTTCCGGCATGTCTTACGATCCCGGAGAAGGATGGCTTCGTACCCGTTCGGGGAATTTTGTCCGTCCCACGATTTTAGGACACGGTGACGTTCCCGTGTTTCAGTCACTCGGTGTTTTGCACCGCGCAGGTTATGACGGGTTTGTTTCCATTGAATTTGAGGGGATAGAGGAGCCGCTTGAGGCACTTGCAATCTCTGTGCAGAATCTGAAAAGAATGATCGGGAGCATTGACGCATGAAAACGCTGATCAAGAACGGGTTGATTCTTGATTCCGCGTGTCGTTCGTTTTCAAAAGAGACGCTCTTGATCGATGGGGAAACGATCGCCGAGGTAGGGGAAGTGTCCACCGTTTCCTATGATCGTGTGATCGATGCTGAGGGGTTGTATGTGATTCCCGGCTTTATTGACGTGCATGCTCACGGAGCGTTTGGCGTAAACTTTGATCGTGGGATTGATTTTGGCGAGATACGGATGTGGTTTGCAAGGCAGGGAATCACCACGGTTTCTCCGACAATTGCCACCTATCCTGTGGACGAGCTTGTACCGATTATGGAGCATGCTTTATCGGAAGCCAAGAAAAAAATCGGTTCAAATCTCGCCGGCTTACACCTTGAAGGGCCGTTTATATCTTCCCAAAAAAGGGGAGCGATGCCTCATCCGCCGATTCCCTATGAAAGAGAATCGTTTGAAAAAATACTGGAAGCGGCAAAAGGGAATCTCGCTATTATGACGGCGGCTCCCGAAATTGATGGCGGCTTTGATTTGATTCGTTACGGAGCGGAACGTGGTGTCTGGATGTCACTGGGGCATACGGTGGCAGATTGTGCGTGCGCGAAGGCTGCGATTGAAGCGGGAGCGCGTGGTGCGACGCACACCTTTAATGCGATGCGAGCGTACGATCACAGAGATCCCGGTGTCCTGGGGGCTGTTTTGACCGATGACCGTGTGTTTTGTGAAATGATTTGCGATTTTGTGCATCTGGCGCCCGAAACGGTGAAATTGATCCTCTGTGCAAAAGGGGCGGAGCGCGTGATCCTCATTGATGATGCTGCATCAATCACGGGAGTTCCCGACGGTGTGTATGACGTAAACGGAATGGCAGTGACGGTGAAGGACGGTGTGGCACGCAATCCCGAGGGGCGCTTGGCGTCGAGCTGCCTGAGCATGGTAGATGGTGCAAGAAATCTTCTCGGACTGGGTGTTTCTCTTGCAGATGTTTGTCTCATGGGTGCTTACAATCCCGCGCACGTCCTCGGATTGGACAGCATGACCGGCTCTCTGTCTCCGGGGCTGCGTGCGGATATTCTGGTTTGCGATGCAAAGCTGAACATTCATACCGTGCTTGCGGCCGGTGAGAAAATTTTGCTTGACTGACGGGAGTAATTTTATGTTTGATATTACAAGAGTTAGCGAAAATATTCGGTTTTACCGAAAAAAGAAGAAAATGACGCAGACCGAGATTGCGGAAAAGCTGCACGTGAGCTTCCAGGCTGTATCCGGTTGGGAATGCGGAACGACACTTCCCGATCTTGAAAACCTATGCCGCTTATCTGAGTTGCTGGATGTCTCTGTGGATCATTTGCTTCGCATCAATCTGTTGAGCGAGGAGAATGTGATGATCGGCATAGATGGGGGAGGCACTAAGACCGAATTCGTTCTTTTTACCTCGTTCGGTCATGTATGGGGACGGTTTGTCCTTTCGGGGAGTAATGAAGCGATTGTTGGGTTTGACGAGACGATTCGCGTGCTGACCGAGGGAATTGACTGTTGCCTTAACAAATTTGCCAATGTTCGCGGTGTGTTTGTTGGGATTGCGGGCGGTCGACTTCGTGAAATTGAGCGGGTCCTTCAAAAGAAATACGTCACGATCCCGTTCTTTGTCAAGTCGGATGCCAAAAACGCATTTTCAAGTGCTGAGGGGGATGTGGCGCTGAACTGCGGAACCGGCTCCATCCTCCTTTACAAGGGAGAGGATGGAGACCGATTCAAGGGAGGATGGGGTTATCGCATGGGCGACCCCGGCAGTGCTTATAACATCGGCAGAGCCGCGGTTCGTGCCTGTCTTGCTTTTGAAGACGGTATTGGCGCGGCGAGTGCCATATACCCCATGGTTCGCGAAAAGCTGGAGTGTAATTTGGTACACAACAGCTTTGCCGATAAAAGTGTTTCGGAAATCGCAGCTCTTTCTACGACGGTATTTGCAGCATACCGTGTGGGAGATTCTGTGGCGCGTGAAATTCTTGAAGCGGAGATGCGCGAGCTTGCCCCCTTTGTCACGGGGGCGGTGCGCGAGGGCGGACCGAGAGTGATCCTGTGCGGTGGAATCATGGAGCGTCATGCGAATGCGCTTATCCCGATTCTTCGCAATTTTGTTTCAAGTGACGTTGACTTTATCATTCCCACTCTTCCACCTGTATACGGGGCTTGCGTCGAATGCTGCCGTCATCTTGGGATCGAGATCGAAGAGTCGTTTGGTAAGACCTTTGAGACGGAATATGCTACGGTAAAAATAAACAGTTGAGGTGCAGAACAAGTAAGGCGTTGAAAGTCTCTTGACATTTAAATCCTTGTGCGCTATAATAACGGCAGAGACCGCTGTCGGGTGGAGATACGAAAGCATTCGTTACGCGTTGTCAGATTTTTTGAAGACGTGTATGCGAATGCTTTCTTTTTTGGAGAAAGGAGGAGGCTCATGAAACGGTTGTTTTTCTATTTTACCTTGTGGGAGCGGATTCTTTGGCTTTCGTCAATTGCGTTGATCACAATTTCGTTCTTTATTTTCAAAGGGTCTGATCCCGTGAGCTTTGCGGCATCTCTGATCGGAGTGACGGCGCTGATCTTTTGTGCCAAAGGAAATCCCTTCGGGCAGCTTCTGATGGTGGTTTTCAGCTTGATCTACGGTGCGATCTCGTACGGATTTGCTTATTACGGTGAGATGATCACCTATCTCGGAATGTCGGGACCTATGGCGGTCATGGCACTGATCTCATGGATTCGCAATCCCTTTCAAGGAAATCGCAGTGAGGTGAAGATCAATCGATTGGATCGGCGAGGAATCGTGTTTATGTGTTTCTTGGTGATTGCGGTAACGGTTGTATTCTATTTTATTCTCGCCGCTCTTAACACCGCCAATCTTTATCCGAGCACGCTTTCGGTTGCCACCTCCTTTGCGGCAGTTTACCTTACATTTCGCAGAAATCCCTATTTCGCGCTTTGGTATGCGTTCAATGACGTGGTTTTGATTCTCTTGTGGGTGCTGGCTGCGATGGAGGATATTTCTTACGTTTCCGTTGTCGTTTGCTTTGCGGTCTTCCTTTTCAATGATTTGTACGGCTTTTTCAATTGGTTGAGAATGGAACGGCGACAGAAAACGATCGAATAATTGCAGCGGTCAAAAAGTGTATATTTTATCCGCCTTCCTCATACAATGAACCAACAAATGATGGAAGGCGGTTTTTCTATGAGCTTGAGAAGGTGGTCAAGGACGTTTCGTATCATTTCTGTTTTTCTTTCATTTCTTCTCTGTATTTCTTTTCTTACCGTTGCGGCGTTTGCACAGGAAAATGAGAGGCACGTGATCTCATACGGTGTCAGCGTGATTGCTTCGCGAATGGATATGGCGCTTTGCGGTCCGAAGGGAAATGAGATCGTTTTCTCAAAGGAATGCTTTGCGCGCGCATTGAATCTCTCGCGCGTAGAGTACATCACGGTTTGTGAGCTTCCGAGTGAAGCGTCTGGAGAGCTTTTACTGGGCTCTACACGGATTTCACGCGGACAAAAAATTTCGGCGGATAATTTGTCACACATGGTATTTTTGGCTGCCGATGATGACGTCTCTGCTGCTTCCTTTGTGTTTGAAGCCAACGGAAACGGTGTGGAGCACGTTTGCCGCGTTCATCTTCTTTCCGAAGAGAATTATACTCCCACACTTTCCATGGTTCCAAAGCTTTCGCTCAACGTATCGACGTACCGTGACATGAGCGCTTACGGGACGCTTGGCGCGTACGATCCGGACGGCGATGAAATGGTATTTGAAGTTGTCTCTTATCCCGAAAATGGGGCTGTGATCTGTGATGGGGAAACGGGCTGCTACGTCTATACACCCGACAGCGGATACGTCGGAACGGACTGTTTTTCCTACGTTGCAAGAGATCTTTACGGAAATTACAGTGCTTGTGAAACCGTCAATTTACGGGTGAACGTTTCGGGAACGTCCGTGGTTTATACCGACATGAAGGAATCGCCTTATCAAAATTCTGCGATTGCTTTAACGGAAGCCGGGGTGATGAGCGGTACACAGGTGGGAAATCAACACTATTTTTATCCGGACAAAAGTGTTACACGGGCAGAATTTTTGGTCATGGCAATGCACGCTGCGGGAATGGAAGAGGTTCCCCCTTGTGACGTGACCGCTTTTGCGGATGATGCCGAGATTCCTCCTTCCATGAAGCCCTACGTGGCAACCGCATATTCCCTCGGATATATCAGCGGAACGAACGTTTCCGGAAAGCTTTGCTTTTTGCCGAATGAGGAAATCACACGCGCACAGGCAGCGGTGATGGTGGGGAATATTGTGGGACTTTGCGATGTCAGCGTTGTTCCCGTGTTTGCGGATCATTCTGCTATTCCCGTTTGGGCAAGCGATGCGATCTATTCCCTCCATTCTATAGGAATCCTGACTGCGGATGACGGATATATCACGCCTGTTTCCAAGCTCACACGTGAGCAGAGCGCGGGAATCCTTTCGGCAACCATGGCATACGTGAAATAACGAAAAGGATGTTTTCCGGGGCAGTTTTTGCCCCGGAAGGCGACTTTGAATTAAAATTATGTGAATTTTTGAATTTCTATTGCAAAACGGGAAAATATATGTTATAATGTACGATGCAGTGTCGGACTGTAAAACGAGACCATACCAGCCGGGGAAGCAGCGGAGCCCTGTACCTGAAATCCGCTACAGCAGGGGTGGATCCCTCTTTTGAGGAAGGAGCTCTTACGAATTGAGTCGCAGATGTTGTGTTGAAGAATGGGTCTTGCGCAATGAAGACTCGTGAACCATGTCAGGTGGGGGACCAAGCAGCATTAAGCGATTATCTTTATGTGCCGCGAGGGTGCCTGTTCTGAGCAAGAGATGCGAAGATCGCGTGGGTGTGAATTTCGATCTGGAGGTGTATGGTCTTGTTTTGCAGTCCGGCGCCTTTTCTTTTTGGAAAAAGCGCCTTTTTTTATAAAATATATAAATTTTTTGAGAATGCTGTGTTATAATGGTGTTGTTGAATACAGCAAGCAGATTCAAAAACGAAAAGGATGGATTTAAAATGAAAATAGGAATCAGTTCTTACAGCT
This sequence comes from Eubacteriales bacterium, assembly GCA_045536125.1. Lineage (GTDB taxonomy): Bacteria > Bacillota > Clostridia > Oscillospirales > CAG-272 > UMGS1865. Next base: position 7,931 of record JAZSMX010000043.1, read on the forward strand.
TTTCGAAGTACATGCAGGATACGGGATGCGATCTTTTTGAGGTGAGCCGTCTGGCTCGAGAGATCGGCTTTGATGCCATTGAGTTTATCGATCTTGGTGTGGAAGATCCCATTGCGACTGCAAAGGAACTTCGTACATACTGTGCGTCCATCGGTCTTGAGATCGCTTCTCATACCATCGGCGCAGATTTTTTGAACACGCCGCACGAGGAGCTTCTCCCCAAAATGTTCCGTTACGTAGATATTGCACAGGCTCTGGGAGCTCCGTTGATGCGTCATGACGTTTGCTACAGTCTTCCTGAAGGAATGACGTGGGAAGAGGCGATTCCGGTGATGGTTCCTCTGATTCGCGAGGTGACGGAATATGCGCTCACCAAAGGCATTCGCACCTGCTCCGAAAATCACGGCTTTATTTTCCAGGATTCCATTCGTATGGAGGCGTTGATCCGCGCTGTGGATCATGATAACTACGGTTGGCTTGTAGACGTGGGCAACTTCCTTTGCGCCGATGAATATTCCCTGGAGGGGGTTGCGCGTGCGCTTCCGTATGCGATCCATGCACATGTGAAGGATTTCCTTTACCGCAAGGCGGACGAGCAATACGTGCTTCCTGAGGGATTTTTCAAGACGAGAAACGGAAATCTTTTGCGCGGTACGGCACTTGGTCACGGAGACGTTCCCGTTGCTGCTTGTGTTAAGCTTTTGCGCGAGTCGGGATATGACGGCGTTTTCTCACTCGAATTTGAGGGAGCAGAAGAAAATCTTCCCGCAATCAAAATGGGATATGCATATCTTGAAAAGCTCGCAGCCCTTCCCGTGGAGAAGCTTTAAGTATGCACCAGGCTCTATACAGAAAATGGAGACCGCAAACCTTTGATGACGTCTGCGGTCAGGAGCATATCACGTCTGTGCTTCGCTACGAGGCACAGAAGGGCGCGTACAGCCATGCGTACCTGTTTTGCGGCTCACGCGGCACGGGGAAAACGACCTGCGCTAAAATTCTTGCTAAGGTTGTCAACTGTGAGCATCCTGTGGACGGAAGCCCTTGCTGTCAATGCGAAGCATGTCTTGCGATCGACAGCGGTGCGGCTACCGACGTGCTTGAGATGGATGCGGCATCCAACAACGGGGTGGATAATATCCGGGATATTCGTGACGAGGTAGTTTATCTTCCGTCGGCGTTGCGCTACCGCGTGTATATTATTGACGAGGTGCATATGCTTTCGGTCAGCGCCTTCAACGCATTGCTCAAGACCTTGGAGGAGCCACCGGAGCATGTGATCTTTATTCTGGCAACTACCGAGCTTCAAAAGCTCCCCGCAACCATTATATCCCGATGCCAGCGCTTTGATTTTCGCCGCATCTCTACCGATGCGCTTGTGGAAAGACTTTCTCATATCGCCAAGGAAGAGGGGATTGCCCTTGAAGCGGATGCCGCAAGAATGCTTGCAAAGCTTGCGCAAGGCGGTATGCGTGACGCGATCAGCCTCCTGGAGCTTTGCGCCGGGGTTGAAAAGCAGGTGACCGTACAGCGCGTAGAGTCGTCCGTCGGTCTTACAGGGCGCGGAGCACTTCTGGAAACCGTAAATGCGGTTGCGGATAAAAATTATGACGTGCTGTTTGCACAGATCGCGGAGGTTGTCAAATCCTCAAAGGACATTATGGTGTTCTGGCAGGATCTGATCTCTCTTTGGCGAGACATGCTGATTTTGAAAACTACAAAAAAAGCGACCGCATACCTTGATCTGACTGATCACGAAGCAGAGGAAATGCGCGCGGTGGCAGATCGGTTCCGCAAGGAAACGCTGCTTTATCACTGTAAGCTGCTTGAGGATGCGCTCTTTGCTATGCAAAAAGCAAATTCCGTCAAGCGAATCGTTGCGGAAATGACGCTGGTGCGCTTGTGCGATGAGTCCTTGGACGTATCCCCCGAGGCGATTCTTTCTCGCCTTGCGTGTCTTGAAGAGCAGATGATTACGGGACGTCCGCTTGTATCAAAATCGGAAACGCTCAAGGAGGAAGTGGTTACCCCTAAAAAAGCGGCGGAAGAACCCAAACCGACGGTGACGGTAGCTTCTGCTTCTGTTGGGAATGAAAAACGAATTTTGCGTCCCATCAGAAATTGGATGGAGGTCGTTGAGCGCGTTAGTCGAAGTGCACCGATGACGGCAAGCTTTGTCAAGGCTTCACGCGCGTTTACCACCGAAGACCAAAAGGTGATCGTTCGGTTTGACAATGATTTCGCCATGCGGATGATGGAGCAGGATGAAGCAAGAGACCGTTTGCGTGCCGCTGTATCTGCGGTATTGCGGCGCGAGGTAGGGGATCGGGAATTGGTCTTCGAAGCCTCAGGTCGCACCGAGGAGCATTCCTTGATTGATGAGATCATAGAATCAGCAGAAGAATTTTGAATTGAAATCGAACGGAAAGTATCATTATAAGAAGGAGAAATTAGAACAATGAAAGCAAACATCCCGAAGGGTATGGGCGGTGGACCTCAGAACATGCAGGCAATGATCCGCCAGGCACAGAAAATGCAGGAGGATATGGCTGCCAAGCAAGCAGAGCTTGATGCTCGCGAGTATGAGGTTTCTGCCGGTGGTGGAGTTGTCAACGTAAAAATCAACGGCAAGCGTGAGATTTTGGCAATTGATCTTGAACCGGAGATTGTAGATCCCGATGACATCGAAACGCTGTCCGATATTCTTGTTGCTGCGGTGAATGAGGCAATCAAGCGTGTGGACGACACCAACAATGAAGAATTGAACAAGATCACCGGTTCTATGAATATGCCGGGACTGTTCTGATTCTATGGCGGAATATATTGAATCCTTGCGTCTTCTTGCCGAGCAGTTTGCGCGCTTGGAGGGAGTCGGCAAAAAAAGCGCGATGCGTATGGCGTTTTCCGTTCTTTCTATGGAAGAGGAGGATGTTCGCGCTTTTGCGGATGCGATCCTTGGCGCAAAGGAGAAAATTCATCTATGTCCGATCTGTCAGAACCTGACCGATCGTGATATCTGCCCGATTTGTGCTGATGAAGAACGGGACAGATCGGTGATTTGCGTAGTAACCGATGCAAGAGCAGTTCTTGCAATGGAGAAGGTTCGTGAATTTCAAGGCGTGTATCACGTGCTTCACGGATTGATCTCTCCCATGAACGGCATTACTCCCGAGCAGCTTAAGATCAAAGAGCTCCTTTCGCGCGTTGCAGAGGGAGAGGTGGAAGAGGTCATCGTCGCAACCAATCCGACGATTGAGGGAGAAGCAACCGCCATGTATCTTTCTAAGCTTCTTCGTCCCTTCGGTGTTCGAGTGACACGTTTGGCATACGGGGTTCCCGTAGGAGCAGATCTTGAGTATGCAGATGAAATTACTTTGTTCCGCGCCTTGGAGGGAAGACGGGACGTTTGAAAAACTCTTCATTAATAATATGGTGAGCATGCGGTACGCAAGCTGACAATACAAAGCACACAGTGATATTTTGCACCTTGGTGTGAGATTGCTGCGTGCTTTGTGTATTTGGTCAAAAAGAGAAGGCGGATTACACCACACGGTGGACAAATGTTACAAAAAACAAAAAAATGCAAAAAAAGATCAAAAAATGCTTGACAAGGAAAGGGAAAAGTGGTATAATATGCAAGCTGTCGCCAAAGAGGCAGTAAACCGCGAACCGATCGGCGAAAGCCTTGGAAAAAGTTTTGAAAAAAGCAAAAAACTTTTCAAAAAGGTATTGACAAGTCGGTAGGAAAGTGGTATAATAATCGGGCTGCCGCAAAAACGGCAGAGATGATCCTTGAAAATTGAACAACAAGAGAGAAGTACAAAGCATATTAAGTATGTGCAACGGATCTCGAACAATTCAAACGAGAATACTACTCAAACAAAAGTAAAATGCTAAGAGCAAAAGCTCGATAGTAAAGATTGTAACGCGGGGAACCGCGATATGATACCATGATATCGAGAGTTTGATCCTGGCTCAGGAT
>JAZSMX010000032.1:0-38318 GCA_045536125.1 Eubacteriales bacterium
GAATTGCACTTAGCGGGACGCCCCAACAACATTTCCGGCAACTGCGCCCTTTGTACCCTGGAGGGAACGCGCCCTCTGACCGCGGAGATCCAGGCGCTTGCCACTCCGACCGCCTTCCCTGCTCCGCGCCGCACGACCAACGGAATCGATTATAACCGCATGTGCCTGATCGTTGCAGTGCTTGAAAAAAGGTTAGGGCTGAAATTCTATCAGAATGACGTTTATCTCAACGTCATCGGCGGTCTTCGTTTGGATGAACCCGCCTCCGATCTCGCGGTCGCCATGGCTTTGATTTCTTCCATGACCGATCGTATTATCCCCGATGATCTCATTGCCATCGGAGAATTGGGATTGGCGGGAGAATGCCGTGCGGTTTCCAATCTTGAGCAACGTGTCAAGGAAGCTGCGCGTCTTGGATTCCAGCATGCTCTGGTTCCCTTGCGTAACGTCGAAAAAAGAAAGCTTGACGCGGAAGGCATCAATATCATTCCGATAAGAGGGATTTATGAGGTGCTGAATATGATGAAATCAAAGGATTAAAATACCTTTAAAAAAGTTGGCAAGTGCAAAAGCATGCACTTGCCAACTTTTTTATTTATTCCGTTGATTACTCTACCGTAACCGATTTCGCAAGATTTCTCGGTCTGTCAATATCACAGCCGCGTGCCCTCGCAGTCTCGTATGCCAGCATCTGTACGGATATCAGCGCGCAAAACAGCGTTGCGGCATCACTTGTTGTCGGCAGAAGAACCACATCATCGGCTCCGCCCTTAGCGCTCGGTGCGTCCTCGCGACAGATCGATACCACGTAAGCACCGCGGCTTGCTACCTCTCGCACGTTGCTTTCCGTTTTATCGTACAGCGCACGCTCTGTGGAAATGGCAATGACAGGCGTTCCTTCCTCCACCAGAGAAATCGTACCGTGCTTCAATTCTCCCGCAGCATAGGCTTCCGCATGGATATAAGAGATCTCTTTGAGCTTAAGCGCTGCTTCCAGGGAAAGCAGATAATCCAATCCTCTTCCGATATAGAACATATGGTCGGCACTTGAGATGCGCTTTGCAAGGTTACAAAACAGATCTCTGTTCTCCATCAAATGATTTTCCACCGCTCTCGGAGCGTCCTCGGTGATGCTTTTGATCATTTCCTTGGAGGCATCGGCACTCATGTGACCGTTTGTGTAAGCAATCTGCGCAGCAATCATATACAAAACCGCAGCTTGCGTACAGTATCCCTTGGTGGTCGCAACCGCGATCTCAGGTCCTGCATAGGTATAGATTCTTTGATCCGCCTCACGCGCGATCGTCGTTTCGACAGCATTGACAATGGCAAGTGTCGGAAGCCCCTCCTCTTTTGCGTAACGCAATGCCGCCAAGGTATCCGCAGTCTCACCCGACTGTGAAATCAAAAGAACCAACGTTCCGTCACGATAGATCGGGGGACGGTAACGGTATTCGGAGGCAATATGCACCGTCGTGGGAATCTTCGCGTATTCCTCGATCAGTCCCGCGCCAACCAGTCCCGCATGCATGGCAGAGCCGCATGCTACGATCTGAATCGCTTTGATCGATCTCCAAAAATTCTCTTCAATACCGTCCACCGAAAAATCGGGCAAGCCTGCCTTGACACGCGGAGAGACAGCGTTGGCAATCGCCTGCGGTTGTTCAAAGATCTCCTTCAACATAAAATGAGGATAACCGCCCTTTTGTGCCGCTTCCGCACTCAGATCCGTGATGCTCCATTCGGGAGAAAACGCCGTTTCTCCTTCTCTGTAAACCGTTGCCAAATCGGTCGTCAAGCAGGCAACGTCTCCCTCTTCCAGACAGTAATATTTCTTGGTAAAGGGCAAAAATGCCGTCATATCGGACGCAAGATAATGTCCGCTATCACCGACCGCCAAGAGTAAGGGAGAACCGCGACGCACGGCATATACCTCCTCGGCGCGGTCATCGAAAAGAATGCCGAAGGCATAAGAGCCCTTCAATTCCTTGATACATTTTGCGATCGCGACCACGGGATCGTTTTCTTTTTGATAGCACAGGTCAAGAAGAGCCGCCGCAACCTCGGTATCGGTTTCGGAGGCAAAGCATACACCGCATACCTCCAGTCTCTCCTTCAATTCCTTATAGTTTTCAATGATTCCGTTATGAACCAAGGTCACATGTCCCACTTTGTGCGGATGCGCGTTGACATCCGAGGGAGCACCGTGCGTTGCCCAACGGGTGTGTCCGATTCCCTTATGAGAAGAAAAATCGACCATTTCTTCTTTTTTCTTGAGATCATCAATTCTTCCTCTGCATTTTACGATCTTGATATCTCCCTCGTCCTCAGCAGCGATTCCGACGGAATCATAACCGCGATATTCAAGCACCGACAGTCCCAAGGTCAATTTGTCGATTGCATTTTCCGTTCCAACGTATCCGATAATTCCACACATAACAATTTCCCTGTAAGCCAAAAGGCTTCCTTTCAATAATTTTTGCACGGCAAAAAGACCGCTTTCATACGTACCTTCGAAAGCAGTTTTGCCTTTTTTCAACAGGGATTTGTTTTGCGGTTGCCCGCATATTTGTCCTGTGTTTAACGATGAGCGTTTGCCCACCGGAGAAGTACCCGCCGAAGACTTCGATCACTTCTCACCTCGTTAACCGTTCTTGAATAAAAAAACGGTCTGGCGCTATCATTTCCCTGATTTTCGGGTGCTGTTTGTTTCGGTGATGAGGTATCGAGACTGTTTCAAATTGTAAATTTGAAACAGTCTCATAGGGACTTAGTCAGATTTAGACGAGAAGCGTTGAATTTGGGGCGTGAGGCGTACAAAGGTACGTCGAGCTCCAAAACGGCTTTTTGGGTCTCGTCAAACGTGACAGCCCTTGATATTATTGTTTTTTTACAATCCGTTGACTGTCTTTAAAAATGTGCCCCTCGGGGATATATCCGCGAACAGAGGAACGGGGATAGACGTTGCTGTGTCTCCCAATCACCGTTCCGGGGTTTAAGACGGTGTTGCACCCGACCTCAACAAAATCTCCGAGCATCGCACCGCATTTTTTTCGTCCCGTATCAATTTTTTCACCGTTTACAAGAATTGAAACCGTGCTTTTGTCACTTTTTACGTTGGAGGTGACAGCCCCCGCTCCCATATGAGCGCGTTCGCCGAGAATGGAATCTCCCACGTAGTTGTAGTGAGGCACTTGAACGCCGTCAAACAAAATACAGTTTTTTAGCTCTGTAGAGTTTCCAACCACAGCGCCCTCTCCTACGATCACACTTCCTCTGATATACGCACAATGCCTGATCTCTGCATTCCTACAGATGATGCACGGACCGTGAATTTCAGCGGTGCGTGCCACGGTGGCATTCTTCGAAATCCAGATCTGTTCGCCGATCTCTTCATATTCTTCCTCGGGAAGTGTTTTCCCGAGGGAAGAAATGAAGGAGGAAAGCTCTGAGAGCACTTCCCAAGGATAGGAATAACTTTCCAAAAGCTCCCGTGCCAGCGTTGCGTACGGTTTTTGATACAGTGCTTCCGTTTTTAAATTTTCTTTCATTGACTTCTCCTTATTTCAAGGAAAGCTTATGAGCCACGATTTGCGAAATGACTTCGTCCGCATACTCGCAGCACGCCTCTTCGGTCGCAGCCTCTACCATCACACGGATCAACGGCTCGGTTCCGCTCTTCCGAAGAAGGATTCTGCCGTTTTCACCAAGCCTTCTTTCGATATCAGCAACCGTTTCCCGAATGGCGGGATGTTGGACCACCTCATCCTTATCTGCCACCCGAATATTGCGAGTGACCTGAGGAAGCATCTGCACCGCTTCCGAAAGCTTTGAGAGCGGAAGCTTTTCGCTGACGATCGCCTCCATCAGCTTAATGGCGGTCAAAATACCGTCACCCGTCGTAGCATACTTGCTAAGTATAATATGCCCCGATTGCTCGCCTCCGATACAGTTGCAGGTGTGTTGCATGTTCTCATAAATATAGCGATCTCCCACCGTTGTCTGCTCGTAATTGATATTGGCATTCTTCAAAGCGCGGTACAAGCCCATATTGGACATAATCGTCGTCACCACGGTATTATTGACAAGCTCTCCGCGTTTTTTTAACTGCATGGCAAGAACGTAAAGAATATGGTCGCCGTTGACAACCTCACCGTGCTCATCGACCGCGATGCAGCGATCCGCATCTCCGTCAAATGCAAAGCCAACGTCCAAGCCCTGTTCCTTTACGTAGGAAGCCAGCACCTCAATGTGCGTCGATCCCGCGTTGCGATTGATATTCAGTCCGTCGGGAGATGCATTGATGGTGTACGTCTTTGCCCCCAGCGCATCGAAAACGCTCTTTGCGATCATCCAGGAGCTTCCGTTCGCACAGTCAAGTCCGATTCGGAAATTTCGTAAGGAATAACGCGAAAGAGAAATCAAATATCCGATATAGCGGTTTCGCCCTGCGGCAAAATCCACAATCTCTCCGAGATCTGCCCCCGTCGCAAACGGAATATCCGTATCGGGAATTCCGAGCTCCGCAAATTTTCCGTCAAGATAAAGCTCAATCTTGTCGATGGTGTGATCGTCGATCTTTTCGCCCTTTCGGTTGACAAGCTTGATTCCGTTATCGGTATAAGGGTTATGGCTTGCCGAAATCATAATACCGCAATCGAAATCATCCGCTGCAGCCACAAAGGAAACGCTCGGTGTTGTGGTCACGTGCAGCATATACGCATCCGCCCCCGACGAGGTCAGTCCCGCAACAATCGCATACTCAAACATATAGCTGGAGCGTCTCGTATCCTTTCCGATGACAGCGCGCACCTTATGTGTGCCTCCCTGCCCGTAGTACCATCCGAGAAAACGTCCGATCTTATACGCGTGCTCCGAGGTCAGTGTCACTCCGGCTTCCCCTCTGAAGCCGTCCGTTCCAAAATATTTTCCCATATCATCCTTTCCTCCGTTTTTATTTTTTACCTCATCACAAGTAAAAAAACAGCCATTAGATATTATATCAAAAAGCCCTCCGAATGTCAATATCCAAAAGTGAAGAATTTTTTTCCGATTTTAAAGATTTTTGTCGAAAAAGAACAAAAAAAGAAGGTTCAAGCGCATTTTGCACTTGAACCTTCCAATCAAAGATTACTTGCCTGCGGTCATCTTTGCGATCTCGTCAGCAAAGTTCTCTTCTCTCTTCTGAATGCCTTCGCCCTTCTCAAAGCGATAGAAGTCGACAACAGCAATCTCGCCACCCATTTCCTTAGCAGCGGTCTGAACGTACTTGCCAACCTTCATATCCTCGTCCTTAACGTAGGTCATGTCAAGCAAGCAGTTGTTGTCATAGAACTTGGAAATACGTCCCTCAACCATCTTGAGCTTAATCTGCTCGGGCTTCTTTGCGTTTGCGGGATCGTTTGCGATCTGAACCAAGAGAATGTTCTTCTCTTCCTCGATCACGGAAGCGGGCACCTTCTCACGGGAGAGATAAGGCGTGGGGTATGCACCGATCTGAAGAGCAATGTTCTTTGCGAACGCAGCAAAATCGGGATGATCAGCGACGTTGGTCTCGAACTTCGCGATAACACCGATGGAGCCTGTGCCGTGGATATAGGTGCTGGTGATACCGTCAACCAAAACGAAACGGCGGATGGTGAGCTTTTCACCGATCTTGAAGATCATTTCCTTAACCTTCGCGTCAACGTTCATCTCAGCGTCATACTGACAGTTCATCAAAGCGTCAATGTCAGCAGGCTTCTGATCAATGATGATCTTCAGAAGTGCGCCGACGAATTCCTTGAAGGCCTCGTTCTTTGCAACGAAGTCAGTTTCGGAGTTTACCTCGATCATTGCGGTGTAGTTGCCATCCTTGAGGATCTCAACAAGACCGTCTGCTGCGATTCTGGTAGCCATCTTGGACTCAGCCTTGAGCTCACCCTTCTCGCGAAGAATCTTGATTGCAGCATCGATGTCGCCATCTGCCTCAACCAGAGCCTTCTTACACTCCATCATACCAATACCGGTTCTCTTACGAAGATCCGCTACGTCTTTTGCAGTAATGTTAGCCATTTGTACTTTCCTCCGTCAATGAATTATTCAGCGTCAGCCTCAACAGCTTCAACAGCCTCTTCCTCGGCAGCCTCTACGGTCGCCTCACCCTGCTTGCCCTCGATGATCGCATCAGCAAGTGCGGAAGAGATCAGCTTGATGGCACGGATTGCATCGTCGTTACCGGGAATTACATAATCAGCATCGTCGGGATCGCAGTTGGTATCAACGATTGCGATCACGGGAATACCAAGCTTCTTTGCCTCAAGAACTGCGTTTCTTTCCTTCTTGGGGTCAACAATGAACACTGCATCGGGAAGGCGCTCCATGGTCTTGATACCGCCGTAGCTCTTCTCAAGGTCAAAGATCTCCTTCTGCATGGTAGCAACTTCCTTCTTGGGAAGCAGATCGAAGGTGCCGTCCTCCTGCATCTTGTACAGGTCGTTGAGACGGTTGATGGATCTCTTGATGGTCTTGAAGTTGGTCATCATACCGCCGGGCCAACGCACGTTTACGTAGTACATGCCGCAACGGGTAGCCTCTTCCTTGATTGCCTCAGCAGCCTGCTTCTTCGTACCGATGAAGAGAAGGTTGCCGTTGTTCTCGGAAAGCTCACGTACAAAGTTGTAAGCTTCATCGAACTTCTTAACGGTCTTCTGGAGGTCAATGATATAGATACCATTTCTCTCGGTAAAGATGTATTCCTGCATCTTAGGGTTCCATCTTCTGGTGTGGTGTCCGAAATGAACACCTGCTTCAAGCAGCTGCTTGATAGAAATAACAGACATTTGAATGTCCTCCTTCGGTTTTTCCACCACCGCAACGCAGTTGCCAAAACCGATTTCTCGGCACCGCTGCAACGCTCGTCCGGTGTGTGTATTTATATTCTTGGCGTTTTCCGCACAAGTGTTACTATTATATCATAGTCCTTCTTTATTTTCAACGAAAAGATGAACTGTTTACATTTTTTTTACAATTTTGCAATTTGAAGCTCAATAATGAAAATACTTCCCCTTCGGACGCTGGCACATACAGCAAGAAAGATCTGCCTGCGTCAAGCGTACAAGGATTGTATCCTCGCCAAAGCATTCAATCTTGTGCCACGGAATCACGATATCATCCGCTCTCCCGATTCCAAAAAATCCATTACAGCCCGTAATCAACAGTGCCAGTATTTTTGCGTCCTCGCGGTCAAATTCAAAATCCGTGGCATAACCCAGTCTTGTTCCGTCGCACAAATTAATGATCTCCAGCTTCCGAAGATCCGCGGTACTGCAACGCTTCATAAAAAAACCATCCCTTCGCATTCAATGTTTGTTACAAAGCATTATATGCGAAGGAACGGTTTTACTTGGCTGTCCCGTCAAAAAAAGAAAAGAAATATCTCATCAGCAAATAAAGGACAGGGAGAATCGGGATTCCGAGAGCCGACAAAAATCTCCAGTTGCCAAGTCCTGTCACCGCCCCAACAGCGGGAAAGATCACGGAGAGCGGAATCATAAGGACAATCGGCAAAAGCAAGAGGAACGCGGGATGCTTGAAAACGGAATCCGGATACGCAAGCTTCTTCCGATAGATTTCCTGATAAAAGACGATCACGGAAAGAAGAAGCATCGACACAAAGGTCGCCGTATGCGCGGAAAGAACGTCGATCAGTCCCACCCACGAAAAAATTGCAAAATACAGTGAAAAAACAAACGTGGAAACCAACAGAGGAATCCATGCTTTTTTGGAGAATATCAGATGTCCGATCAGCTTTTCTCCGATCCGCCTCGGACGTCTGAGATACTCGTGGGGAATCTTCATGGGCAATATGCAGGAAAGCGCCAACGCGTCGATCAAAAGCCCTACGTAAAGGATCTGCAAGGCACCCGGCAAGCCGATTCCGAAAAGCGTGAACCAAATAGCAAGAAAAATTCGCAGCATATGGCTCGGCACAAGGTAAGAAAGCAGTAATGCGCTTTTGTAACCGACAGAACGACATTCAAAAAACGCGTGATAGATCGAAGAAAGTCCACCGCCGTTTTTTCCGGCACGCGGAATGATTACGTCCGAACGGCGACGAACGGACTCGGCAGCACGGGCACTTTCCTCTTTTCCTCCTCCGAGAGGATCGGTGCGAACAGAATCCTCTTTTCCTTTCTTGTGAAGTGACATCAAATCACAGGACAAAACGATGGAGGCATCCCTTAAAAGAACCCTGTCCTCGCAGCTTCCCGCAAGAACCCCAACGCAACGGCGTTTTCTCTGCATTTTTCCAAGCAGGGTGGCGATCTCGTCGCGGGAAAATCCGATGAAAACGCGGTATTCCTCCAACAGAGCCTCGCTCAGCTCCGTCAGATCCTCCGAGGAAACCAGCATCTTTCCCGTCAGATTGCAGGCGTTTGCGAAATTGGCTTCGTAGGAAGCGTCTCCGTCAAAGAAAAACGTAGATCGCACCCCACATTCCGTGAGCTCGTTGATCATCTTATCAAGATCCTGCATGATATGCTCACGCAAGGCAAGGATTCCGACCAAGGAAAGAATTCCGTCCTCGTCGCGACGGGCAACAACCCTCACACGACAAGCATTCGAACGCGCGTCCTTGAAATAGGAAATCAATTCTTCCCGCCTCTCCGCGGTTAAAATCTCAAGCTCCCCGCGGTTCTCGTAATGTGAGCATTCCTCAAGAAGCCCTTCCGTGGCAGAAAAGAGCAACGTAAAGCTTCCCGATTTCGTCACAGTATCGACGCACTCCAGATCGCCTGACTTTTTCTCATAGGCGGTACGGATCAATCGGATATCCAGCGCGTCCGTATCGTATTTGCAATATGCGGAAAGCTCCTTCAAAAAGATCTCGTCGGGGATGGCATCCGTCAACTGAAATCCCGGCTTTTCGCTTTTCGCGCGCTTCAAAATCACAAAGGTTTCGCAAAGACGGTTCAATTCATCCGCATCCGTTTCGGGATACGTCCGCATCGTCCCAAGACACGCGGAATGAAAATGAAGGAGTCCGTCGGAAAATGCTTTATGCCCCGTCAGAAAAAGATCCGTCATGAAGGACATCTTGTCCGTAGCTCCGCCGACCTTGAATGCCGCGCGATCCTTCTCCTCTTCCGCTTCCATGCAGGCAAGCGGTGCCTGCAACGCAATCAAACGGAAATAAAGCATCAGTAAAACAGGGGAAGCAAGTCCCGCAATCAGACAAATCGGGAAAAAGATATCGGGAATTCCGAGAATATCGGGGGCAAAAAGAACACCGAGAATACTCAACGGAATCAAAAGCGCCAGCATCAGAAATCCGTAAACGCGAAGATAGGAATGGAATTCACGCAAGGATTCTTCACCGCTTTGAGTGATTTTGCTTTCCGAAGGCATACGGAATTGCTCCATTGCTCCCAAAAAGCAGTTGCTCCCCGTTTCCACCGCGACGGCACGTGCACTGCCGCGAACGATCTCCGAGCCACCGTAAAGCATATTTTCGCAGTAAGGCGGCAGATAAGCGTCTCCGTACGCATATTGCGTTTCGCTGTTTTTCGGCAGCTCCTTGTAAACGGGAATTCCCTTCTCATCCGGCATCAGCGTAAGCACCGAAACATCCTCCGAAAAGAGCAATCTGCAATCGCAAGGAACGATGTCACCCGCTCTCAGAATCAGAATGTCGCCCGGTACGACGGTCCGTGCGGAAACGGACAGCACCGTCCGTCCTCTCAAGACGCATACGTCGGGAATTCTGTATTTGGCAAGATTGGTCTCGTTTTTCTTAATTTTGCGAAGAAGCACAAAATAAAAGCCACCACAGAGAACAGACAGGACGCCCACAAGAATCGCAACGAAAGGAGAAAGAAAAAGAAGGGAGAGAACGATTCCGACCAAGAGCAGAATCATCAACGAGTCGGGAATCAGAATTTTTCTCAAATGATAATTTTCCCGTTTGCGATCGTCAAAAAGTGTGTTGTAGCCACTTTTTTTCAAACGCGAACGAGCCGCCTTTGGGGAAATCCCGCAGGCGGCATCGGTATGCAATTGTTGAATGATGCTTTCCGGTGTCATTCTATACCATTTTGCATTCCGTTTGTTCATAAAAACTCCTTACATACAAGAAACAAGCAAGCTGTCGTCCGTGGCATCGATTTTTGCCACGGTACACGCATTGGCATAATTGGAAATGATTTGCTCAGCCAAAGAATCCTCGATTTCCTTTTGCACAAAGCGGCGCATATTGCGCGCACCGTACTTTCTGGAATAGGATTTTTTCGCGATCAGAGAAAGTGCCGCCTCCGTATAAGAAAGCGTAATGCCCTTTTCATCCAACGCGCTCTTGAGCTCTTCCATCAAAATTGCCGCGATTCTGACAAAATCCGCCTCGTCAAGCTGACGGAAGGTAATAATTTCATCCACACGGTTGATAAACTCGGGACGCAGGAAGGATTCCAACGCCTTTTGTGTCTTTCCGTCCTCGGCAGCCCTTTCTTCTGTGGAAAAGCCCGCCGGTGCAGCGGTGCGGTCAGAGCCCGCATTGGTCGTCATCACAATGACTGTATTTTCAAAATTGACAGTCTTCCCTCTGGCATCGGTGATGCGTCCGTCATCCAGAATTTGGAGAAGAATGTTGAGGACGTCGGGGTGTGCCTTTTCGATCTCATCGAACAAAACGATCGAATACGGTCTTCTGCGGATCTTTTCCGTCAACTGCCCCGCCTCGTCATATCCGACGTATCCGGGAGGCGCTCCTATGATCCTGGATACCGAATGCTTTTCCATGAATTCGGACATATCCAGTCTGATCAAGGTTTCGGGAGAGTGGAACAGCTCACCCGCCAAGGTTTTGACAAGCTCTGTTTTACCGACTCCCGTAGGTCCTGCAAAAATGAAGGAGACGGGCTTTCTCTTATAAGAAACGCCTGCTCTGTTACGCTTGATCGCCTTTGTCACCGCCTCCACCGCGCGGTCCTGACCGATGATGCGCTGCTTGATGCGTGCTTCGAGACGGTCAATCTGCGCGAATTCGTTTTCTGTGATGCTGGATGCGGGAACTCCTGTCCAAAGCTCAATTACGTTTGCGATCTCATGCTCGGTCAGCGTCACACACTTCGTTTGAGGCTCCAATACACTCAACCGATCCGAAAGAGAAAGCTCCTGGGAACGGATTTTTGCGATCTCCTCATATCTGCTTTGCTCCACGGACTCATTCCCCGCGATCTCCGATTCAAGCGCTTCTCTCTTCTGCTTCAAGTCCAGAAGACTGTCTCTGATGCTGTAGGATTCGTTCAAGGGAGCGGAGGAAAGCGAGAGTGCCGATGCCGCCTCGTCCAAAAGATCAATTGCTTTATCGGGCAGATAGCGGTCGGTAATATAACGCTCGGAGAGAATCACCGCACGGCGCAGAACGGAATTCGGAATCACGACGCCGTGAAAGGTTTCATAGTAGTGCTTGATCCCGAAGAGCATCTCAAGCGTCTCATCCACAGAGGGCTCTTCCACCGTAACCGGCTGGAATCTGCGCTCAAGCGCGGAATCCTTTTCAATGTATTTGCGATATTCATTCAGCGTCGTTGCACCGATGATCTGCACCTCTCCGCGCGAAAGAGCGGGCTTGAGGATGTTTGCGGCGTTGACGCTTCCCTCGGCTTCTCCCGTTCCGACGATATTATGCACCTCATCGATCACGAGAATCGCATTTCCGAGCGTATGAACCTCGTTGAGAAGTCCGAGAATACGGGATTCAAACTGCCCTCTGAATTGCGTGCCGGCAACAAGAGCCGTCATATCCAGAAGATAGATTTCCTTTCCCTTCAGCTTGTAAGGGACGTCTCCCGATGCGATTTTGATGGCAAGTGCCTCTGCAATTGCGGTTTTTCCGACACCCGGCTCACCGATCAGACAGGGATTGTTCTTTTGTCTGCGACAAAGGATCTGAATCAGACGGGAAAGCTCTCGCTCGCGTCCGACAATTTGATCCAGCTTCCCTTCTCTTGCAAATTGAGTGAGATTTCTGCTGTAGGTGGGCAAAAATTTCAGCTTTTTCTCTTCCTTTTCACGACTCTTCTTTTTTTCGTTGCGCGCGCCACTCTCCTTGTGATCGGCGCCCGAAGACGGTTCCGTCACGTTGCTTCCGTTTTGCGCGAAGAGTCCTGCATCCTTGAAAAGCTTGGGAAGATCGATTGCGGGAGCACCGCCATCCTCGGTATCGTCACAGTCGGAGGGGGTGGATTGCTCCAGCATTGCCATGAGCTCCTCCTCCGCATTTTCAAGATTCTCGGGAGAAATTCCCAATTGTCCCATCACGTTCCCGACAAGGTTATCAACGGGAACTCCGATCTCCTTTGCACATTTGAGGCAAAGCCCTTGCGTTGATTTTTCGCCGTTTTCCATTTTTGTAACGAAAACAGCCGCCATTCTCTTATGGCATCTTGAACACATAACCATGGAATCTGTATCCGAAAAATCGGTTCCTTTCTTCTTCGAAAAAGCCTCTCACCATCGGAAAAGCTTTGAAGTCATTCTATATATCGCATCCAAAAAAGGACGCGCTCAATTCAAAAAACTCAAAAATGCGGAATCGCAAAATACCCGAACCACCGTGGATTCCGTGTAAATCGCGGTGCTTCTCAAAAACAGCTTGATCAAAGCGGAAAGTGCGAGAAGAAACACGCTCCCCGCAAGTGCGCCCCACACACCGCCGAAGAAACGGTTGAGCGCGCATAAGGGCTCGACCTTCTCGGCAAGACTTGTAAACACCTTTGCAAACACGCGCAAAAGGACAAGCGCGAGAACAAACGTGATTCCGTATCCCAAAAATCTTGAGAGGATCTCAGAAAGCGGAGCAGAAATAAGCTCTGTCAAGCGCTCCAAAAGACGCGCTCCCGTTTCCTTGGAAAGCAGAGCTTCCACTCTGTCAAAAAGAGAATTTTTCAGAAACGGAAAAGGAAAGCGAGAGAGCAAGGTCTCGGCATCCATCCGCCCCATCTGCTCCGAGAACGCATTCTCGACCGTTGTAAAAACGCGGCTGCCAATCCACTGTCGGACAAAGAGCCGATCACACCAATCGGACACCGCACCGCCGAACGCATAGGAAGCGAGCAATGAAAGCACCCAACCGAAGGAGCGCACAAAGCCTGTAAAAAAGCCTCGTCTCGCTCCGACAAAAACAAACCCTAAAAACAGAAAAACAAAAAGGATGTCAACAAACAGCACATACGACATGCCGTAAAGCTCCTTTCGGGAAGATCAATAAAACCCGATGTAGACAGCCTTTCCGGGAGAGCAGCACAAAACCTCGGTTTCGCTGATGGCAAGCAACACGCGTCCGTTGGTCGCAGCTTCCCGACGTTCCACGGATGAGGTCTTCAGATGCAAGCGTTCCACCCCGTCCGCAGTCGTCCAGAATACCGTATCCGCATGACGCTTCAATTGCCCGATTTTCTCCGCAACGGTCTCATTATACACTATTTTGCCGTTTTTGTCAAATACTATTACTTGATTTTCACCTGACACCGCATTTTTTTTCAAGGAGATCGCAATCCCGTCGTTTCCGAGATCCATATGCGTCAAGGTCATTCCCGAAAAGAGATGCGTGTCTCCCGTTTCGTTACCGTCCGTGTTGTAATGAATCACCCGATCGGTACAAAGAACGGAAATTTTTCCTCCGCTCGTAAACGCACAGGAGAGTCCCAGCGAGGAGGACACCCTCGGCGTTGCAATAGGAACGTCCTTACCGACCTCTGCCAATTGAAGTCCTGTAACAAATCCGCCCTCGCTTGCGCCGGAATACAGAATCGCGATATGCGTTCCCTTGGAGTTGAGAGAAACGTCCATCACGTATTCCCTGAAAGGATAGTATGCAATGCAGTTGAATTTACTACTGTAAAGATAAACCACCGAATTGTGATCCTTGGAGGAGGAGATCAGCGCATATTTTCCCGAATCCGAGATCGCAGCCCCTGTGATCGGAGCCTCTACCGCATCGGAAAAGATCTGTACGTCCGAATTGTAGAGAGAATAGCGAGTACCTCCCGATTCGTAAACCAAAAAATATTTTCCCGCTGAAACCACCGTGGGATTGCGGTAGCTGATCGGCACACTGAGGATCTGCCGTCCCGTCGCCGAGAAGACTGTGACGGAGGTGTTTCCGGCAACGGCAAGCCCCTTGCGGTAAAGCCCGAAGCTTTGAGTCTTGTCTGTGGGATAGGTCAGAGAATCCGTTTCGAAGATATCCACGGAATCGGCAGTTGCCCCAAGATCCTTAAAGAAATAATAGAAGTTCTGATACGTGATCAGCTCCGTATTTGCAAAGAAGGAAAGGATCACAAAGGAAAAGAGCAACAGATACAGAACCACCTGGGCAATACCGAAGCGCACCGATATATTTTCATAATATTCATTTCTTGGGTTGTCCAATTCTACGGCAACATTTTCCGTTTTTCTGTGAAAAAGCCGCTTAAAAAGCTTCATCATCCCTCCTCCTTTCCAAAAAATTATTTTCGTTTGTCCTCGTCCCTGTAGGTGACGCACTCAAGATAAAGACCGCAAGCGGGCATCGTCATCCCCGCCATGGAGCGGTCGTGTGCGGCAGTGATCCGCAAAACGTCCTCCGGGGCGCATTTCCCGAGTCCCACGTCCAGAAGAGTTCCCGAAAGAATCCGCACCATGTTATAAAGAAATCCGTCCGCGCAAAAGCGAAGAAGGATCACGTCTCCATTCTTTTCCACGACCGCGCGCTTCATGCTTCTTACCGTGGAAGTGACGGATGAGCCCTGTGCCATATAAGACGAGAAATCCTGCGTTCCGATCAGATAGGATGCCGCTCTTCGCATCCGCTCCAAGCCGTCCTCCCCGATCCGCTTCGGGACGTGACAGGATCTTCCCTCCTCAAACGGACTTCTGACGGGAGCATTGTAGATGCGGTAAACGTATTCCTTTTCCACAACGTCGTATCTCGCGTGAAAGGAGTCGCAAACCCATTCCGCATCATAGACACATATATCCTCCGGAAGATGTGCGGAAAATGCAAGCGGAATTTTCTCACACGGAATTGCGGTAGAAAGGCCGCCCTCACCTCTCTTTGAGACCGTCGCGCAAAACATATTGGCATGAACGCCGCTGTCCGTGCGGCTACATCCGACAATATCACACTCGTAACCGAACAAGGCATACGCCGCCTCGTTCAGTCTCTGTTGAATGCTGATCGCATTCGGCTGAAACTGATATCCGCAGTAGGCTGTACCGAGATACCGTATTTTTAACAGTAGCTTCATCATATCACTTCATCACGTAACCGAGGGGAATCCAATTGAGAAATACGATTCCGACGCAAAAGGCAATCAACGTCAAGGAGACGATCAGATCCACAGCATGGCATTTGAGCACCTTCAGGCGCGTTCTGCCCTCCCCACCGTGATAGCATCTGCATTCCATGGCGTTTGCCAAATCCAAAGCGCGATTGATTGCCGAAACAAAGAGCGGAATCAGAATGGGAATCAGAGCCTTCGCCCTTTTGATCAGGCTTCCGCTGACGAAATCGGCACCTCTTGCCTTCTGGGCATTCATGATCTTCTCCGTTTCCTCGCTCAGGGTGGGAATAAAGCGAAGCGTGATCGACATCATCATCGCAAAAACGTGCACGGGAACGTGCAGCTTCTTCAAGGGAGACAGCAGTGCCTCCAGACCGTCAGTCAGATCCATCGGGGTTGTCGTATAGGTTAAAAAGATCCCCGTTCCCGTCACAAGCGCGAAGATTCTGAAAAACATGAAGCCCGCATTCCAAAGTCCCTCCGCATAAATGCGGACAAAGCCGATCTCAATCAAGGGTGCGCCTTCCCCCTTCGTCCAAAAAATGTTGATGAAGAAGGTGAACGCGATGATGATCAGAAGCGGACGAACCGAGCGGAGAATGATCCTTACGGGAATTCGACTCAGAAGAATCAAAACGAATACCGAAAGGAACAAAGCACCGAAGGAAATTGCGCTTTTGCAAAGAAACGTGCATACGATATAAAGAACCGTCATCAAAATCTTGATACGGGGATCCATCCGATGAAGGAAGGAGTTCCCGGGATAATACTGTCCAAACGAAATCCCCTTCATCTTGCGCCCTCCGAAAACAGATTTTTCAAGCACAAAACCGCATCGTCAACCGTATAAATGTTTTTCGGCACAGGAATTCCGCGTTCCCTCAACAGTGTCATAAGACGCGTGATCTGAGGAATATCCAGGCCGCTTCCCGACAGCTCATCCACGTGTGAGAAGACCTCCTCACGGCTTCCGTGATAGAGAATCTTCGCATTCGCCATCACGACCACGTCATCGGAATAGCGCGCCATGTCCTCCATACTGTGACTGACAATCAACACAGTCGATCCCGTTCTTCTCTGATAGTCGCGGATTCCGTTGAAAATATAAGTTCTGCCAAGAGGATCAAGCCCTGCCGCGGGCTCGTCAAGCACGAGCACCTCGGGGCGCATCGCGATCACACCCGCAAGAGCCACTCGCCTTTTTTGTCCGCCCGAAAGATCGAAGGGAGATTTTCCGAGAAGCTCTTCATCGATATCCGTGAAGCTTGCCGCCTCCAGCACGCGCTCGCGCACCTCCTCCTCGGAAAGCCCCATATTCTGCGGACCGTACGCGATGTCGCGGTATACGGTTTCTTCAAACAGCTGATACTCCGGATACTGCATCACAAGCCCCACCCGAAAGCAAAGCTCATTTTTTCTTTTGTTGATTTCTGCGGACATCGCTTTTTTTGCCCGCCGCTTGGAAAGGGCTGCGTATTCGGGCTCTGTTTTCCAAGCCCCGAAAACACTATCAAGATCTGCGTTAATATCGTAACCGTCAAGAAGCACTCTTCCACGACTTGGCTTTACAAGTCCGTTGAGAAGCTGCATCATTGTTGATTTTCCGGATCCCGTATGACCGATGATTCCGGTGATACATCCGCCGCGAATACCAAGCGTCACGTCATCCAATGCCGTTTGCTCAAAAGGCGTTCCCGCACTGTAGACGTAGCTCACATGCTCCAAATATATCTTGTCCATTCAGATCCTCTTATCATTTCGAAAGTTTCGTATATTGTGCCTCAATCAGATCGGCACAGGATTCGGGAGTGGAAATTCTGTCACCGTCCAAAGAGATTCCCGCGCGTCTGAGCTTGTGAATCAGCTCCGCGCACTGAGGCACCTCAAGTCCCGCCTCGCAAAGCTCCTCGCGCCTTGAAAAAACCTCGTCGGGAGTACCGTCCATCAAAAGCTTACCGTCGTTGATCACGATGATTCTGTCCGCTTCCGCGGCTTCGTTCATATAGTGGGTGATATTCAGCACCGTCATTCCGCGCTCACGGTTGAGAAGCCGGATCGTATCCAACACTTCCCGTCTTCCTCCCGGATCCAGCATCGCGGTGGATTCGTCAAAAATAACACATTTTGGAAGCATTGCAAGAACTCCCGCAATTGCGACGCGCTGCTTCTGCCCACCCGAAAGTCGGTGCGGCTCATGCTGTGCGTATTTGGTCATTCCGACGGTTTGAAGGGCTGCGTCCACGCGCCGACGGATTTCCTCTCTCTCAACTCCGAGGTTTTCCGGACCGAACGCAACGTCCTGCTCCACAACCGTGGCAACCAACTGATTGTCGGGATTCTGAAACACCATTCCCACGTTTCTGCGATGCTCAAGAAGCGTTTTTTCATCCATATCGGCATTGGTAAGATCAATACCTCCGACGGTCAGTACGCCCTCCGTCGGCTCAAGTATTAAATTCAAGAGCTTCGCGAAGGTGGACTTGCCCGAGCCGTTGTGTCCGAGCACCGCCACGTATTCCCCTTCGCAAATATCAACGCTGAGGCCTTCTAATGCGGGGTTTCCCTTTCTTCCGTCCCCCTCTTCGTAGGTATACGTCAGATTTTCCGCATGAATATAAACGTTTGACAAGGTATTCAGTCCTTTCATCAAATCAATCTTTCAAAAACCATCGTGAGCTTGCTCCGCAAGGCAAAAAGCCTCCCGTTTGCGTCACGCGCAGTCCAAGCTCTCCCGATTCGATCTCACCGCCGAAGCGCGAGCGCACCTTCAATTCCAGAAGGTAGCTCATCGTCAAGGGAGAAAGTCCCGTCGTATAAGAATTCACAAGGAAAAAGAGAGGACGGTCGGACAAAAGGCGCGATGCAAGTCCGATGAACTCATCGATGCTGTCCTCCAGCTTCCAAACCTCTCCACCCGGACCTCTTCCGTAGGAGGGCGGATCCATAATGATTCCGTCATAGGTATTACCGCGTCTGATCTCACGCTCCACAAACTTTTTGCAGTCGTCCACAATATAGCGGATCGATGCATCGGAAAGTCCGGAAAGAGCGGCATTCTCCTTTGCCTGCGCTACAATCCCCTTGGAAGCATCCACGTGCACAACGGAAGCCCCCGCTTTGGCTGCGGCAACGGTTGCGCCACCCGTGTACGCAAAAAGATTCAAAACCTTCACGGGGCGGTTCGCCTCACGGATCAAGGAAGAAAACCAATCCCAGTTTGCCGCCTGCTCCGGAAAAAGTCCCGTATGCTTAAAGCCCATGGGGCGCAAAACGAATCCCAAATCCCCGTAGCGGATGCGCCACGATTCGGGAAGCTTGTTCTTTACCCATGCGCCACCGCCCGAAGAAGAACGGCGATAGATGCCGTCCGCATGCTTCCACGCGGGATGCTTGGCGGCGTTTTTCCAAATGATCTGCGGATCGGGGCGAATCAGAACGTAATCCCCCCACCTTTCAAGACGCTCACCGTCCGAGGTATCCAAGAGCTCGTAATCCTTCCAATTTTCAGAAAACCACATATCGAAATTCCTCTGTGTTATTTGTTATAGTAGTCCGCAAGGCGCGATCCGCCGCAATGCGCATGGCAGATGGCAATCGCAAGTGCATCGGCTGTATCGTCGGGCTTGGGAGGCTCTTTCAGTCCCAAGAGCACGCTGACCATGGAAATGACCTGCTTTTTTTCAGCTCTTCCGTATCCGATCACCGATTGCTTGACCTGCAAGGGGGTGTATTCCTGCACGGGGACACCTGCGCGCTCCGCGGCAAGAAGGATCACTCCCCTTGCCTCTGCCACTCGGATTCCCGTAGTGATGTTGGTATTGAAAAAAAGCTCCTCCACCGCCATCGCATCGGGATGATAGGTTTCGATCAATTCATTCATCCCCGAGAAGATTTCCTTCAAGCGCTCCTCCGTCCGCATCCCCGCGGGTGTTCGCAAGGCACCGTAGGCAACGGTTCGGAAGCGTGAATTTTTATATTCGATAACCCCCCAACCGACAATGGCAAGTCCGGGGTCAATTCCCAGAATAATCAAGCTTTTCTACTCCTGTCCATAAAAATCCAATTGTAATTATAACACTTTTTTTTCGTAAAGTAAATATGTAAACTATATTTTTTATAAATATTCTTCAAAATTTACAGCTTTTTAGGTTTACAGATTCTTACTTGTGTGGTATAATTGAGTAAATATCTTCGCCCCCTCATTGAAAGGAGCTTCCTATGCCCATCATACCCTTGCATCAGAATGACAGAATTCAACTCAAAAAGCCCCATCCGTGCGGTGGGAAATGCTTTCGGATCTTGCGCGTGGGAAGCGAGGTTCGCGTTCTTTGCGAAACCTGCAAAAGGGACATGACCATCGATCGCATCAAGCTGGAAAAGGCAATCAAGCAGGTTTTGACGGATTTTGAATCACAATCAACGGAAGGCACGAAAGTATGAATACAAACAGCAACACTCAGAATAGATTCTCAAAAATCAAGGCTGCGCTAAGCGCGCCTTTCAAAAGAAAAAAGGCTGACGCCTTGCATTGCGACGCTTGCGCGGTTTCTCCCCGAAAAAACAGATGGAACGAGTATTCCTATCTCATTCTCTGCGGTCTCATTCCCGCTCTTCTTGTCTTTTTGATTTATCTTGCGCGCGGTCTTCACCCGTTTGGAGACGGCTGCGTTCTTGTCTTGGATCTCAACGGTCAATACGTTTGGTTTTTCGAAGCGCTTCGCGATTTCGTGTACGGCGACGGAGATCTCCTTTACACCTTTTCCCGTGCACTGGGCGGTGAATTTTTGGGAATTTACGCCTATTATCTTGCCAGCCCTCTTTCCTTCCTTGTTTGTCTCTTTCCCAAGGATCGGATGCTGGAGGCACTGCTCGTTCTCTTTATGCTGAAGGCATCGCTTTGCGGTGTCACCTTCGGATATTACATGCACAAAACCCTGCAAAAGCTCAATCGCATTTCCGTTCTCATCTTCTCCTCCTGTTACGCGCTTTGCGGATATGCGGTCATCATGCAGGACAACACCATGTGGATCGACGCGCTGATCTGGCTTCCTCTGATCACCCTCGGCATCGAATCTGTCATCAAATACGGCAAATTCAAGCTTTATACGGTTTCCCTCGCGGTAGCACTGTTCAGTAACTACTACATCGGTTGGATGCTTTGCATCTACTGTCTGATCTATTTCTTCCTTTACTACTTTGCCCATGCCGAGGATCACCGTAACAATCCGTTCTGCGAAAAATATCATTTCATTCGATCTCTTCTTCGCATGGCGTTCTATTCCCTCATTGCTTTGGGAATCGCAGCCATCATTCTTCTCGGCGCGTTCTATTCTCTGAACTTCGGAAAAACGACGTTTACCAATCCCAGCTGGGAGGTCGCGTTGAAATTTGATCTGATCGAATTTCTTTACAAGCTGCTTCCCTCCTCTTACGATACCCTCCGTCCGAAAGGAATCCCCTTCGTTTACAGTGGTGTTCTGACGCTTCTTCTGATTCCCGCCTACTTCCTTTCCAAGCGTTTTTCCATGCGGCAGAAGATTTTTTCGGGCATCTTCATCCTTGTGATGATCTTGAGCTTTTCTGTCAACGTCGTCGACCTTGTATGGCACGGCTTCCAGAATCCCAACTGGCTCAATCACCGCTACAGCTTTATTCTCAGCTTCTATCTGTGTGTCCTTGCCTGCAGAGCGTTTTCCGATCTCGACGACGTTTCCGTCAAGACGTGCGCCGCAACCGCGGGACTGATTGCTTTGGGATGCGTGATTTTACAGAACTATACGGACGAGGAATATATCACACCGAACGATTTTACCTGCATCTATTTTTCCTTAGGGCTTCTCTTTGCCTATCTTTCCATCCTTGCGATTTTGAAAACCTCGCACAAAAAGCAGCTCGTCAGCATCTCTTTGCTCATCACCGTCCTTTTAGAGCTGTTCCTCAACGCAACCTTCTCCTACATTGCCAAGGACGATGACGTCGGCTTTTCGAGATACAGCTATTACAACAACTTTTTGGACAGAACCCGTCCGATCGCAGATGAGATCCGTGAAAACGATCCCTCGTTTTTCCGCATGGAAAAAACCTTTTTCAGAAAAACGAATGACAATATGGCGCTTGACATGCACGGTCTTTCGGGCTCCACCTCCACACTCAACAAGGAAACCGTTCGAGGTCTTGAGGAGATGGGATACTCCTCCAAGGCACACTGGTCAAAGTACGGCGGCGGCACTCCAGTAAACGATTCTCTGCTTGGAATCAAATATCTGATCGCAAGCAAGAATCATGCGGCTTATGAATCCTATTATACCAAGCTTGACACGTACACCTATGAAAACGACAACGGAACGAAAACCACGTACGTCACTTATCAAAACCCCTATGCACTTTCCATAGCTTACGGAGTTTCGGAGAACGTCCTCTCCTTCCCGATGGGATACAAGGATTCCTCCCTGACCGAGATTGTACCGGTCGATGAGGAGAATGATACCGAGCAGAAGGAAGAAGAAACCAAAGCCACTCCCATTCCTGACGCGGTTGACGCGATCAAGGACAAGCTCAACGAGCTTCTCAACATTGAGGAAAACGATCTGTCGGAATACACGGATGCTTATGAAAGTCCGTTTGACCAATTGAACGAAATGGTAACTGCGATGCTTGGCGAGGAGGAAACGATCGAAATTTTCGTTCCCGTTCCCCTCACGGGAAAAAGCTACGGACAAATTGCCGAATATCTTGAAAGCTATCCTCAGGACAACGAGCTCGGATTTAAAAACATTCCCGAAAGCATCGAAACGCCTTCGATCACTCTTTCCACGGAAATGACCACCGATGCAGAATTGTTTTTCTATCTTCCTACCAATTACCCGCGAGAAGTGGCGCTGGAGATGACCGTCACCCGCGGTGATCAGACCAAAACCACCGACTGCGGTACGTTCAACGGAAACGAGACAACGTGCATCCGTTCTCTCGGAATGCTGGAGACGGGAGATGAAATTGACTTGAAGCTGGAGCTTACCAAAAGAAAGCTTTATTGGATCAAAGATGCTCCCTGCTTCTATTATATCGACTTTTCCGCTTTCGAAAGCGCGATGGCGCGTCTTTCCAAAAATCAGCTGCAAATCGAAGAATATACGGAAAGATCCTTTACGGGAACCTACCAAGCCACAGGAGAGAGAGATCTTGTCATGACAACGATCCCCTATGACAACGGCTGGAACATCCGAGTAGACGGCGAAGTCGCAGAGCCCGTCAAGGCATTCGGTACGTTCCTTTCCTTCCACGTCGACGGAGACGTGGGTGAGACGCATACGGTTGAATTGTATTATATGCCGAGAACCTTTGTCATCGGAATGATTATTTCGGCATTCTTTACCCTTCTGTTCATTGCATTGCTCATCATTGACAGACGTTACAAATTCGGGTGTCGGGACAACCGTCCTCCGATTTGCGAGCCGCCTTTAGCGGATTCGACGTGTGAAGAAGCTGCTTCCGAAGCAACAAAGGAAGCCGCTCAATCCCCTCTTTCGGAAGAAGAAACGGAACACAAGGAGGAACACTAACATCTATGTATCATTATATCAGCGGGCAGCTTGCCCTTTTGGAAAACGGAATTGCTGTGGTAGACGCTTGCGGCGTCGGGTACAAGCTCACCATCAGTCAGACGACCTATGACGCGATGCCTCCGTGCCGTTCCGTCAAAGAACCTCCGTTTGTAAAGCTTTATACACACATGGCGGTAAGAGAGGACGGAATCGAGCTGTTCGGCTTTGCAACCGAAACGGAGCTTTCCTCCTTCCGTCTGCTCATCTCGGTCTCGGGTGTAGGGCCGAAGGCGGCAATGTCCATTCTCTCCCTTCTCTCCCCCGAAAAATTTGCGCTTGCCGTCTGCACGGATGACAAAAAAATGATTTCCAAAGCCAACGGAATCGGTCCGAAGACCGCGGCGCGCATCATTCTGGAGCTCAAAGACAAGCTGATCGGAGAAGCGGAGAGTGCAGGCACGATCGAGCTTCCCGCGCAGACAGGAGCAAAAACCTCCCTTCAGCGCTCCAAGCTCAACGAAGCCATGGATGCGCTTGTCGTACTGGGATATTCTCGCGCCGAAGCGCAAGCTGCTTTGAAGGACATTGACTTTGAATCCGCGACGCTGGAGGAAATCATCCGCGTATCTCTTAAAAAGCTGATGAAGTATTGATCGGCAGAAAGGATTCTTCATGGATACGAACGAATTTGATTTTGAAAATCGCATCATGAGCACAGGATACAGTGCGCAGGATTCCGACGTTGAATTCTCTCTGC
Organism: Eubacteriales bacterium; assembly: GCA_045536125.1. Lineage (GTDB taxonomy): Bacteria > Bacillota > Clostridia > Oscillospirales > CAG-272 > UMGS1865. The sequence continues at coordinate 23,604 of JAZSMX010000032.1, forward strand.
GCCCCAAAACCCTTGACGAATATATCGGTCAGGAAAAGGTCAAGGAAAATCTTAAGATTTATATCGAAGCCGCAAAATCGAGAAACGATCCTTTGGATCACGTTCTTCTCTACGGACCTCCCGGGCTTGGTAAAACAACTCTTTCCAATATCATTGCCGCAGAGATGGGAGTGAATATCCGCATCACATCAGGGCCTGCCATTGAAAAGCAGGGTGACCTTGCGGCAATCCTTACCAACCTCAATGAGGGAGACGTGCTTTTCATCGATGAGATTCACCGCCTTTCCCGTACGGTTGAGGAGATTCTCTATCCCGCCATGGAAGACTATGCGCTTGATATCATCATCGGAAAAGGACCTTCCGCACGCAGCATCCGTATTGATCTTCCCAGATTCACCTTGATCGGAGCCACCACACGTGCAGGACAGATGACCACTCCCTTGCGTGACCGCTTTGGGGTGATTCTCAAGCTGGAGCTTTACACCCCCGAGGAGCTTGCAACCATCGTGCGCAGAAACGCAGGCATTCTGGAGATGGAAATCACGGACGACGGAGCGATGGAGATCGCAAGCCGCTCCAGAGGTACGCCCCGTATCGCCAACAGACTTTTAAAGCGCGTACGCGATTTCGCCCAGGTTATGGGGGACGGAAGAATCGATGAAAGAATCGCAAATTACGCATTGACGCGCCTTGAGATCGACGCGCTGGGACTTGACAACGTTGACCGCCGTATGCTGGAAACGATCATCAAGTTTTACGGCGGAGGTCCTGTAGGGCTTGAGACGCTTGCCGCAACCGTCGGTGAGGAAGCTGTTACACTGGAGGACATGTACGAGCCGTATTTGATGCAAATCGGATTTTTGAGCCGCACCCCCAGAGGACGCTGCGTTACCCGTCTTGCTTACGAGCATTTGGGACTCCCCTACCACACTCCCCCCGCACAGGCGGATCAAATGAAGCTTTTTGCGGAAGACAGTGAAAAATAACCCCGGAAAGGAATTCTCTCTATGATACTCAACGTTTTTCCCGAACCGAAATCGGTTGTGTTCCACCAAAAGGAAGCATCCGTGATCTCTCCCTCTCTCGTCTCCGACGTTTCCGAATGGGAGCCCGCGCTCTCACTTCTTTCCACCGCGTTTCAAAAGATTTACAATGCACCGCTGACAGGGACGCCCGGTGGGATTCATCTGATCAAGGATCCGAGCATCCGTTCCGACGGATACCGCATCGACGTGGACGACAGGCTTTGTGTGTATGCATCCTCCTATGAGGGCATCCTTTACGGAATTGCCACGCTCCTTCAAATTCTATCCCCGAACAACGGAGCACTCTCCGCTCCCTCGGTTCTGATCGAGGATTACCCCGACAAGGAGTTCCGCGGACTCATGGTCGATGTCGCGCGTCGCTTCCATCCAACCAAAACCATTCTTCAGTACATCGATCTTTGCTTCTTGTACAAGATCAAATATCTGCACATTCATTTCATTGACGACCAGCTCTATACGCTTCCCTCCAAGGCGTTTCCCCTGATGCCGAGTGAAGGAAAGAGCTACACCTACCAAGAGATCGCTCAAATCAACGCTTACGCAAAATCACGCGGCATCACCATCATTCCCGAATTTGAAGCTCCCGGGCATGCAGCCTCCCTTAATCGCGCGTATCCCGAGCTTTTCGGAAACAAGATCGAGGGCACAAGTGCCACACTGATTACGGAAAACGGTGACGTCGTCACCGACGACAGCATCATCTGCGCGGGAAGCGACCAAGCTATGTCCGCTCTTCGCACCATGGTCAACGAGATCTGCGAGCTCTTCCCCGACGCTCCCTATATCCATATCGGCGGCGACGAAGCGAACATCGGTGCGTGGAATGATTGCACCGTTTGTAAAGCATACATGAAGGAGCACGGCATCGAAGACGTAGATGAGCTTTACAGCGATTTCATAGCACGCCTTTCTCAAATGGTCTTAGATCAAGGTCGCACCCCGATCGTGTGGGAGGGATTCCCCGTCAAGGGCGCGGAGCGCATTCCGAGAGAGACCATTGTCATCGCATGGGAATCTCACTATCATCTGCCGGAGGATCTTTTAAAAGAAGGCTTCCGCATCATCAACGCTGCATGGCAGCCGCTTTACGTCGTTTCAAGCATCGTTCACCGCTGGTACGCCAAGGACATTCTGCAATGGAACGTTTATAATTGGCAGCATTGGTGGAACGAATCCGCAGCGACCTTCAATCCGATCAACGTCACTCCGACCGAGGACGTGCTCGGCGCACAGATCTGTGCCTGGGGCTGCACCTTTGAGCAGGAGATCGGGCTTGTGATGGAAAATTTGGCAGCGCTTTCGGAGAGAACGTGGAACGTTCAAAGAAAGAGTGACTTGAACGAAATGCTGGAAGCTCTTGAAAACCTTCTGAATACTGCCTCAAAATTGATTTCTTAACATAAAAAAAGCAATGCCTGAAACGAATCAAAATCGCTTCGGGCATTGCTTTTTTACACCTCAGACGTCGTTTGCACAAACGTCTGCATAGGATTCACGTTTGACAGCCACGTAGCTCTCGCCGCTGCGCAGCATCACAACGGGAGGACGCGGAATGCGGTTGTAATTGGATGCCATGGAGTAATTGTATGCACCCGTTGTCAATACCGCAAGCACGTCGCCGCGCTCTACGTCCTCGGGAAGAGGCACGTCCTCCTGGAGAATATCGCCGCTCTCACAGCACCTTCCCACCACGGAGCAACGGAATTTCGGAGTTACCGATTCGGGACGGTTTGCAAGGAGCACCGTATAAGAGGAGCGGTATAGCGCAAAGCGCGGATTGTCGGTCATTCCTCCGTCGACGGAAACGTAATTCTTATAACCGGGAATCCGTTTGACCGTACCGACGCGGTAAAGCGTCATTCCCGCATCGGCAACCATACTGCGACCGGGCTCTAAATGGATGATCGGCATCGGAAGCCCCAATGCACTGCACTGTGCCTTCACAGCACTTCCCACCTGGAGAATGCTTGCCGCAATGTCGATCTCGGGATGCTCTTCCAGATAGCGAACGCCGTAGCCGCCGCCAAGGTCCAGCTCTTCCATGAGATAACCGTGCTCCGACTTCATGCGCGCCGCAAAATCAAGCATGATCGCGGCAGAACGCAAGAACACATCCGAATCAAAAACCTGAGAGCCGACGTGGCAGTGATACCCGGAAAGAATGACGTTCTCCTTGGAAAGTGCCAGGAGCGTCATCTCCTCTGCTTGTCCCGTCTCAATGGCAGAGCCAAACTTGGAATCCACCTTCCCCGTGGCAACCGCCGCATACGTGTGCGGATCGATCCCGGGAGTGATACGAAGAAGAATTTTTTGACGGATTCCCTGTTCTCCCGCAATCCGATCGATTACATCAAGCTCCTCGCGATTATCCACTACGAAATATCCGATTCCGTTTTCTATTGCATAGGAAACGTCTTCGTCGGTTTTATTATTGCTGTGAAAATAAGCGCGATCCAGCGGAAATCCCGCCGCAACAGCGGTATAGATTTCACCCGAGGAAACGACGTCAATCCCAACGCCTTCCTCCTTCATAATGCGATAAATCTGCTTGAAGGATGCCGCTTTGCTGGCATAAAGGGGAGACGCCTTTTCTCCAAACGCTTCGCGCATTGCCTCCTTATACATTCTGCAGCGCTCGCGAATGCGATCCTCATCCATCAGATAAAGAGGCGTTCCGTAGGTGTGAGCAAGCTCCACCGTATCCTGTCCCGCAAGACACAAATGTCCCGCGTCGTTGACCGAAAGATTGTTACAAATCATATCCTTACCTCAAAGGTCATTCCGCTTCAATCATTGTTTTCATGTCGTAAAGCCCTGCAGGCTTGCCAATCAGATATTCCGCAGCGGCAAGAGCCCCTTCTGCAAAAAGTGAACGGCTGTGAGCCTCGTGCTTGAGAGTGATCGTTTGGGTATCCGTTCCTACAATGACCTCATGCTCTCCCACGACGTTTCCCATGCGGATGGCATGAATCCCGATCTCTTCCTTCTCGCGCTTTGCCTGTCCCGAGCGCCCGAAAACAAACGTCGCTTTTTCTCTGACGGCCTTGATCGCATTCGCCAAAAGAAGCGCCGTACCGCTGGGAGCATCCAGCTTTCTGTTGTGATGCTTCTCAATAATCTCAATATCGGCATCGGGAAAGGTTTTTGCGGTCATCTTGGCGAGCTCCACAAGCAAAGCAATTCCAAGAGACATATTCGCCGAATGGAAAAGCGGAATGCGCTTTGCCGCATCGTCGATCAGTGCTTTTTCATCCTCCGTATGCCCTGTTGTAGCAAGGACCACGGGAATTTGTCTCTTACAAGCAAATTCAAGCAGCGCGTGAGTTCCCGCGTGGTGAGAAAAATCGATGATACAGTCCACCTCTTCTTCGACCGAGTTCCAATCCGTATAGGTTTTAAATTCTCTCGTATCGACGGGAAGAACGTCATATCCCGCCGTAACGATTGCGCCTCTGACACCGTCCAAGGACAGGCGAGCCACTTCTCTGCCCATTCTGCCTCCGACACCGCAAATCAAAATTTTCATTCTTGTTTCATGTCCTTTCGAAATCTTCAGATCAAGCCCTGCGCGCGCATCAATTCCAGAAGCTTCGCTTCATTCTGAGGCTCCATCTCTGTCAAGGGCAAGCGGAGAGAATTCTCACCGAAGCCCATGGCAGCCACTGCCGCCTTCGCGGGAATGGGGTTGACCTCACAGAAGAGTGCGTTGATCAGAGGAAGGAGCTCCAGCTGCATCTTCGCGCTTCCCTTTACGTCCCCGGCCCAGAACTTGTGACACATTTCACTGGTTGCGCGCGGCATGATATTGGAAAGGACGGAGATGACACCCTTACCGCCAAGAGAGAGCACAGGCACAATCTGATCGTCGTTACCGGAATAAATATCAAGAGCGCCGTCCGTCAGAGCTGCAAGCTCCGCGATCTGAGAAATATTTCCGCAAGCCTCCTTGATCGCCACGATGTTTTCGTGCTTGGAAAGCTCCAATGCGGATGCGGGAAGAAGGTTGCATCCGGTACGCGAGGGAACGTTGTAAAGGATGATCGGCTTGGTACTGACGTCCGCAACCGCCTCAAAGGAACGAATCAATCCCTTCTGCGTTGCCTTGTTATAATAAGGCGTTACCAAAAGCATTGCATCCGCTCCCACGTCGCATGCAAAGCGAGTCAGATCGATGGCATAAGCAGTATCGTTCGATCCCGTTCCCGCGATCACGGGAACTCTGCCGTCAACCTTTTCCACCGCATATTTGATCACGTCGCGATGCTCTTCATCCGTCAGAGTAGAGCCCTCGCCCGTCGTACCGCAAGCAACGATTGCATCAATCCCCTCTGCAATCTGCCATTCAATCAATCGTCCGAACTGTTCGTAATCGACCTCACCGTTCTTGAAGGGAGTTACGATTGCTGTTGCCGCACCTGTAAAAATCGTCTTTTTCATTGTTTTGTTTCCTTCCTGAATATGATCCTAAAAAGAGAGAGACACGCACAAAAGGAGCGTGTCTCTGCCCATTTTTTACCCTAAAGGGAAATATCAACGGGATGAAGATAGCACTCCGCATTTCTGCGACAGCACGGCGGATCTTATCCGCAATGCCAGAAACGCTTATCCGCGCTAAGCGTCCTTCGGCAACAAACCCTTCCTCCGATGCAACGCCCGCGTGGCTTTTACGCAAAGGATACTCTTGTTTGATGCGCCTCTATCAATATGTGACATTATATCATGCCATGACGGTATTTGTCAATGCTTTTTTCTGTTTTTCCTTGTAAAAAAATCAAGAATTAACCGTAAATGGGATAGGACTCGCAAAGTGCTACCACCTCTGCACTGACACGCTCACGGTTGCCCTCAAAATCAGTTGCAATATCCTTGAGCCACTGAGCAATTTTCAGCATCTCCGCTTCCTTGAAGCCACGGGATGTCACAGCGGGCGTTCCTACGCGGATACCGCTGGTAACAAAAGGCGTTTCGGGATCGTTGGGGATTGCGTTTTTGTTAACGGTGATATGAACCTCGTCCAGTCTCTTTTCCATTTCCTTTCCGGTAATACCGAAGGGACGGAGATCGATGAGCATAAGATGGTTGTCGGTATCTCCCGAAACCACGCGGAAGCCCGCTTCCTTGAGCGCATCACAAAGAACCTTTGCGTTCTTTACGATCTGCTTCTGATATTCCTTGAACTCGTCGGTCATTGCCTCGCCTAGCGCCACTGCCTTTGCGGCAATGATGTGCATCAAAGGTCCTCCCTGCGTTCCGGGGAACACAGCCTTATCGATCTGCTTTGCGTACTTTTCCTTACAAAGAATCAAGCCGCCGCGAGGACCGCGAAGCGTTTTATGAGTCGTGGTGGTTACAACGTCGGCGTACGGAACAGGGCTCGGATGAAGACCCGCGGCAACAAGTCCCGCAATATGAGCCATATCCACCATATAGATTGCGCCTACCTCATCCGCGATCTCACGGATCTTTGCAAAATCAATGGTTCTGGAATACGCGCTTGCACCCGCGATGATCATCTTAGGCTTGCACTCAAGCGCAACGCGGCGCATTTCCTCATAATCGAGCATCTCGGTTTCATCGGAAACGCTGTAAGGAACGATGTTGAAATACTTACCGGAGATGTTGACGGGAGAACCGTGAGAAAGATGTCCGCCGTGAGCAAGATTTAAGCCCATCACGGTGTCACCCGGATTTAAAAACGCAAAAAATGCGGCAAGATTGGCACTCGCACCGCAGTGAGGCTGTACGTTAGCATGCTCAGCACCGAAAAGCTCCTTGGCACGGTCTCTGGCGATGTTCTCAACAACATCGACGTACTGGCAACCGCCGTAATAGCGCTTTCCGGGGAAGCCCTCTGCATACTTGTTGGTCAGTACGGTTCCCGCTGCCAAAAGTACCGCCTTGGAAACGATGTTTTCGGAAGCGATCAATTCAATATTCTGACGCTGCCGGTTCAATTCGAGAGTACACGCATCGTATACCTCTTTGTCATAATTTACAAGCTCATCGAAAAAGTTCATTTCTGATTCCTCTCTTTTTTTATAGAATTTTTTCATTACGTTTTTGTTACAGGGAGCATTCCTTCCAGCCTTGCCGTGTCATGGTGTAAACCGAGCGGAAGCCCGCGAGCTGCAAGGCTTGAATCGCAAACGGAAAGGCACAAAGCAGTGCTTCCTTCTGATGGCAGTCTGAATTCAAGGTTACTCTGCCACCCTTTTGAGCAATGTAGCGTAGCATGGAGAGCTCCGGGTAGGGCTTTGTGCGGTAACCGCGCGCGATTGCGCCCGTATTCACCTCAAAAAGGAAACCTCTCTCAAGAAGCGCATCCAAGGCTTCAAATGCGGGACGGCGGTATCGGGGATCCTCGACGTCGAAAAGATGCCCGTCCTCGTTGTATTTTGTGACAAGGTCAAAATGTCCCACAATATCGCATTTGTCCACCTTGTCGGCAAGTCCCGCCACGGTGCGGTAATATTCACGGATATATTTGTAAATATTTCCTCCGCAATGCTGCTCTACTGCCTTTGGGATCTGATCGGGTGCGGAATCGATCTCGCAATATTCTCCGTCAAGGAGAACGTAATGGACCGATCCGATCTCATAATCAAAGGGATGCTCCGGAAATTCCGCATAATAGTCACGCTCCAGCCCACAAAGGATGTGGATCTTGTCACGGTAAGCCTCGCGCAAACGATTCACTTCTTTGCGGTATTCTTCTGTTTTTTCAAGCGACATACAGTAGGAGCTGTCAAAGAAGGTATAGGAGTGTCCCGAAAAGCCGATCGTTTCCATGCCAAGAGCAATTGCGGTCTCCACGATTTCCAAAGGTGTATTCGCACCGTCGCAATATACGGTATGCGTATGAAGATTGCTTTTGATCATCCGATCGTAAGAATCCGTCATCATTTCTTCCCCTCCAGGACATCCAGATCTGCTTGGATGGTATCCTTCACGCGCGTCGCAAGCTCGGAAAGCGGAAGCGTTTTTACGGTATCGCGGTCGATCACGTCGAGAACGTTCATGGTCACACGCGTTTTTTTCCAGATGATGTTGTGGGCAATCCGATTCGTGCCGTGCGTAGACATCACAACGATGGGAGCTCCCGCACGCTTGGCAAGAAGGAAGGCACCTTCCTTGAATTCCAAAAGCTCACCCGACTTGCTTCTCGTACCCTCGGGATAAATTCCCATGATCATCTGCTCGCGGTTCATCATTTCCTCTGCACGCTTTAAGGTACGAAGTGCACTCATCGCGTTCTCTCTGTCAATGGCAAGGAATCCCGCATTATGAACGTAGGCACCGGCAACGGGAATCTTGAAATTCGACGCCTTGGAAATAAAAGCAATCTTTCTCTTTTTGACCTTGCAAAGCACCGCAATGGGATCAAAGTTGGATTGGTGATTGCTGACAAGCACAAAGGGCTCGTCGGGGAACTTCTCCATTCCGTTCAGCTTGATCTTGACACGCAAAAGCGTCATCAGCCAGTCGGTGCTGAATTGGATCATAAAGTAGATTCCCTTGAGCGGCTTGTCAATCGGATCCTTCTTGGGAAGAAAGATCGTGGAGATCCAAAGCAAGCAAAAATACAAAGGATTGATCACGACGAAAATCCCGATAAAAATCGGAATCGCCCACAGAAAATAAATTTCCGAGAGCCAGACGATCAAGGCGCTAAGGAGCGCACTCAAAGCCAAAAATATATAGCAAAGCATATTTATTTTGCCTCAGCTTCCGTTTCTACAGAATTTTTTCCGACCGTTTGATGGGCAGAAACCGTATAGGACGTCACGTCAAGAATGGTCTCACCGTCTACCTGGAGCGCGGTGGGACGGTCAAATTCCACGGTGATCTCGTGTCCCGTGATGATCTTTACCATTTCGGTGTGCTTTACGTGCTCGCCTTTGAAAATCGAGGGAAACACCGTCAAGGTCTTGATCTTACCCGTACCGTACATCAGAGCGACGGAAACCTTTCCGTCCGTATCAAAACGATCCTGCTCGGGAGTGACCATCATTCCGCCGCCGTAGTACTTCCCCTTCATGGTTGGCGCAATCCACGCGCGACGGTACTTGGTGGTGACGCCATCCACCGTCACCTTTGCGTTCGCGGGAGTGAAGCCGAACAGCAATCCCTTAATGGCAATGGCGGTATAATTGACGGGCTTATCCGACTTCTTTTTCAGTTCATCGCCCTTTTCGCAGCAATAACCGTCAATTCCGAAGCCCACACCGTTGATGAAACGGTAGCTCTTTCCCTTTACGGTTACGATCGGAAGATCCTTTATGTACTTGTGAAGCGGGATCAGCTCGTCGGAATCGGGGGAAACGTCGTGCTTGAAATCGTTTCCGCTGCCTGCGGCAAAATAATAAAGATTGTTCGGAAGTCTCTCGTCTACATTCGCATTGATAAAGCGATTCAACGTTCCGTCGCCTCCCGAAAGAATGACGGAATCGTTTTCAAGATCGATTCTCTTCCAAAAATCGGAATAGCGTTCAACAGTTCTGATATCAACGAACTCGAGCTCGCTGTCAGAGAGCTTGCTGACAAGCGATTGAGACAGAACAGCACCTTGCTTATTTGCGGAAAGAGGATTGCACAGAATGTAATACATAACGGTAGTCTCCTTTTCTCGTATTTTGAGTTGATGCTTTGAAAAATAACAAAATTCATTTTATTATACCATATATTTTTCATTTCGTCAAGCATTGTCCCTGTTTTTTTGACATTTTCCGTCGTAAAGTTTCCGTTTGAAGCAAACAAGGAAAGATTTGGCCGCAAAATTGCATTCTTCTTTCAAAACCGCTGTCCGCTATTGACTTTTTTCTTCGGTTATGGTATACTTTTTTAAAAGAAAAGCTTTCTTCAAAGGCTTATTGAACCCCAAAAAGCAAAGGAGTCTTCGCTTTGAATCAAAAGAAAATTGCCGAGATCGCACACGTATCTCCCTCCACGGTTTCCAAGGCACTTCACGGCAGCCGAGACGTCAGTCCCGAACTTGCGGAAACCATCAAGCAAATTGCAATGGAGCAAGGCTATATCAAGGAAAAAAGCTCACGCAAGCTGTCGAACCTTCGAGAAAAATGCCCCATCATTGCTATTTTCTGTCCCGAAATCATCAGCACGTTCTATTCGAGAAACGTTACGATGATTCAAGCCACCGTCGAATCTATGGGGGGCGAATCTTACATTTATTCCTATGATTTTTCGGACGAAAAATTCCAACATATGGTCAATACCATCATCACGCGCAACACCTGTGACGGAATCATCGTGCTGGGCTCCGATTCTTACGCCGAAAGCACAAATCTTCCCATCGTTTATTTTGAACGGCTTACGGAATCCTATACGCGTAACTCCGTGTGCTGTGACATGGGAAGCGTCATGGATACCTCCATCCGTCACCTCGTTTCCCGCGGTTGCCACAACATCGGATTCATGGGGGAAGCACTGACGACGGGAAAGCTGATCTCCTTGCGCAATTCAATGAAGGAAAACGGATTTGTGCTTGACGAAGATTTCGTTTACGTTTCTGATCACCGATTTTATGATGCGGGGCTTGACTGTGCCGAAATGCTTCTCTCGAAAGAAAAACGCCCCGACGCAATCATCACCGCTTATGATGAGATCGCCTTCGGAGCGATGCATTGCCTTAAGAAAAACGGAATCAGAATCCCGGACGAAATTTCTTTTATCGGAATTAACAACACCCGTTTTGCGGAATATTCCTCTCCTTCCCTTACAAGCGTTGAAATTTTTTCGGAGGAAATTTGCAAGCAGGCAATCCAAAATCTGTTCGATCACATTCTCAACGACAAGGACGGAACGGAAACGCTGGTCTTTGCTCCCCGTCTGATCGTTCGCGAATCCACCCAAAAATAAAGGAATCCGCTTCAAGCTTCCTCTTGAGGCGGATTCTTTATTCCTTTAAATAATGATTACCAACGCAAACGTGATCAAAACGACCAAAATAGAGACCACGATCGTTACCTTGGAAAGAATTCTGTCCGTTGTCTTTGCCTTGGACTTACCGAAGAAAGACTCGGTTCCACCTGCAATCGCACCGGAGAGGCGCTTATCCTTTGCGGACTGGAACAGAATCACAACGGTCAGTACCACGGAAAGGAAAATCAGAATGCTGCCGAGAATGTAAGGGAGAACCAAATTGGGCTCCGAAGCCGTCTCGGTCAAAGCGGCAACGTTGAAAAGAGAAGAAATCATGCTAACCTCCAAAAATATTCCTTGTTTGAACGTCGAATGAATCGGCGCAAATCGTCACTTCTGTTATTTTAGCATAAACTCTTCCAAAATGCAATACTTTTTTGATATTTTTTTATTGTTTTTTCTCTGTTCTTGATTTTTTTGATGAACTTTGGCGACCTTGAAATGAATATTTGCCTTTTTTTGAGCATCTTATTGAAGCGCTCGGATTTTTATGCTATAATTGACGCATCAAAACCAAAGGAGCTGCAAATCATGCTTTTTCAAAATCCCGACATTTCCGTTTTAAAGAACAAAGAGCTGTATATCTTTGATATGGACGGAACCATCTATCTTGACGATGAAGTATTCCCCTTCGCGATCCGATTTATCAATCACCTTCGCGCGGCAAACAAACGAATTCTGTTCTTTACCAACAATGCGTCGCACTCCTATGATTTTTATCTTGATAAGCTGACGCGCCACGGCTTCTCCCCCACCAAGGAGGAGATCATGACCTCGGGAGACGTCACCGCGGAATATCTTTTGCGTCACCGTCCGCAAAAGAGTGTTTACCTTTTGGGAACGGAGGATCTTGCAAACAACTTCAAGAATCGCGGCATTCCGCTTGTCGACGGATCGGCAGAGCGCGCAGATATCGTGATCACAAGCTTTGATACCTCTCTCACCTATGAAAAAATGAAGAACGTATGCCGCTTGATTCGCGGCGGTGCGGAATATCTCTCCACCCATCCCGACTTCAACTGTCCCACCAAGAACGGACCGATCCCCGATAGCGGTGCGATTTCTGCCTTTGTAACGGCATCTACGGGAGTTGTACCGACCTATTTCGGAAAACCCTATCCGCAAACCGTAGAAATGATTTGCGAGGCAACGGGAATTGATAAAGAACACATGTGCATTTTCGGCGACCGACTGTATACGGACATTGCCGTCGGAAAGCGTCACGGAATCACGGCGGTTCTCGTCTACTCCGGGGAAACGCAACCCGCGGACGTTGAAGCTGCCACGGAGGAGGACCGTCCCGATTTCATTTTCGATTCTCTTGATGACGTGGACCGTGCAATCTTTTAAAATCCAATCCAACATAAAAAGAAGCTGCGTTGAGGAAAAATCACTCAACACAGCTTCTTTTTATATCGGTAATCGCTTGAGCGATATACCTTACCGTATCGGATGCCACCGTGGCAATCGGATCGATCTCTTTTGATGCCAGCTCCCCCGCAAGCCCCGCAATATACGCACCGCAAGCAACCGTCTTTGGGGAGAAGGGCGCATATCCCAAAAGTCCTGCAAGAATTCCCGACAGCACGTCTCCGCTTCCAGCGGTTGCCATTCCCGCGCTTCCCCGATCGACAAGGAGGGTTTCCTTACCGTCCGTAACAACGGTCGTAGTGCCCTTGAGAAGAAGAATGACTCCGTACTCCCGTGCAAAGTGCTCTGCACATTCAACAGGATGCGCAAGGACTTCATGGATGGATTTTCCGGAAAGGCGTTCAAACTCCTTGAGGTGAGGTGTCAGAACAACGTTTTTTCGGCTTTCCCGAAGAATGGAAAGTCCCATGCGTGAAAGCGTATTCAACCCGTCCGCATCAATCACAAGAGAATGTGCTCCGTTGGTAAGAAGGTGCTTCAGAATGGCTTCATTACCGTCTCCCGTTCCCCAGCCCATTCCAACGGCAACCGAGGAAACGCGTGAAAGCAGCGTATCCAAAAGCCGCGGATCATACAGCATATGCCCCTTTGCGTCCGAAGGGATCGGGAATAAGGTGCTTTCCAACAGATAAGGCGACACACTCGCTTCGATAACATCCGGGATCGCCAGCTGCGCCACTCCGCAGCCCGCGCGAAGTGCCGATGCGCTCAGATTGGCAAGCTTGACAGCACCCGCATATTCGCGGCAACCGCCCAAAAGAGCGACGTATCCGTAATTCCCTTTGTGAGAATTGTGCTTTCGCGCACTCAGAGTCTCGAAAAAATCCTCCGCTTCGCAAAGGAATACGTGTCCTCTCGGAACCGAGATCCCTGCGTCCACGTTGACAAGGCTTCCGATCACGTCCTTTGCGTCTCCCAAAAAATGCCCTGTCTTGTAAGCTCCGACCGACACGGTCAAGTCACTCCTGACACATGGGTTTCCAAGACCGCTGTCCCCGTGTAAGCCCGAATTGATATCTGCAGAAATCACCGTTTTTCCGCTTTCGTTGATCCTTTGGAACACTTCCTCCAAAGCTTCGGACACAACTCCCGAAAAACCCGTCCCGAGAATACAGTCCGCGATCTCAGAATAGGAAGCAAACGAAAAATCCGAGGTGTACCGAACGGAGGCAATCCCCCTTTTTGTACACTCTTCATAATAATATTGAGCGTCCTTTGAAAAGCGGTCGGAGAGAAGAACCAGGGTGCAGTCGATTCCTGCGGAAAAAAGCTCCAGGGCAAGAACGTATCCATCCCCTGCGTTGTTTCCGCTCCCACAGACAATCGCCACAGGTCCCTTCCAAGGGTAGCTTTCATAAATTCCGCGCCCTGCGCGCGCCATCAGAACGCTTCCCGAAGTCCCTGCAATGATGGTATCCGCGTCGCTCTTTCGCATTGTTTTGACATCTGTGATCGGTATCATAACGGCGCTCTCCTTCCTGTTTTTTATTATTTTATCACACGGAGTCCGCGCTGTCAAGGAATTACCATATTTTTTGGGGTTCCCATTTTGCCTCTTGTGGATTATAATATACATAAGAGCAAACATCAGAACAACCGAAAGGAGTGACACATGATGGAGCTGATCCGTATCAGCAACCGCAAAATAAAGATTATGCTGACTCCGTCGGATATGGAACACTTTGAATTGAGAGCAGACACCTTTGGTGAGGACAGCGCGGAAATGCACCGTGCCTTCCGACTGCTTTTGGATGAAATTCGCAAGGAAACGGATTTTGATGCCGATGACAAACGCATCTCCGTTCAGTACTTCCCCTCCAAGGAGGGTGGATGCGAGATGTTTATCAGCCATCTTTCCGCCCCCGCATCAGAGCATGAGTCCAAGGACGTCCTTCTCCCCACGTATCCAAAAACGCTTTCTCTCCAACGGGAGCCGACGGAACGAAAATTTCACAGAGAGTGCGCCTACAGCTTTGGTGCATTATCCCCGCTTTTGCAAGCCTGCAAGCGTCTTTCAAGGCTTCCTTACATCACGTCGAACAGTGCCTACGTTGACCGAAACGGCACTTACTTTCTCTTTCTTTCCTTCCTTTCCTCCTCACCCTTTACAACACCGGAGGATTTGAATTTCATGGTAGAATACGGAAGCATTGAAAATCCGTCGATGCTGAAAATCTATCTCTCCGAGAACGGACGGGTGATTTGCGAGGAAAACGCAGTGCATCAGCTTGGGGAACTGATTTAAATGGAGGGGCTGCCACATTTGACGAGACCGAAAAAGCCCGTGGAGAAAAGAAAA
>JAZSMX010000005.1:0-14195 GCA_045536125.1 Eubacteriales bacterium
GGTAAGAATGCAGGACATCCTGTGTTTGACAAACGCGTGGTTATCATCTTTGACGAGTGCCATCGCAGTCAGTTTGGAGATATGCACGTGGCAATCACGCGCAACTTCAAGAAATATCATTTGTTCGGCTTCACGGGTACACCGATCTTTGCTATCAATGCGGGCGTTGGCAAGAACCCCAACCTCAAAACTACGGCGCAAGCCTTTGGAGATCAGCTTCACACCTATACCATCGTGGATGCTATCAACGATAAAAACGTGCTTCCGTTCCGTGTGGATTACATCAAGACGATGGACAAGAACGATGATATTGACGATGACCAAGTATGGGATATTGACCGCGAGAAAGCCTATATGGCTCCCAAGCGTATTGAGCTTGTCACCCGTTATATCTTGGAGCATTTCAATCAAAAGACCTACCGCAACGAGAGAACCTACGCTTATAACGTGCTGACAAATATCGCGGAGGTTGCCGCCGCGCACGGTAAGACCGAGGTGGAGGAAATCAAACGCAAGCAAAGAGTCAGCGGTTTCAACTCTATCTTCGCCGTGTCGAGTGTACCTGCTGCCAAGCTATATTATGACGAGTTCAAGCGTCAGATGGCGGCTGATCCTACGAAGAAATTACGCATTGCCATCATATACAGCTACGGTGCAAACGAGGAAGAAAACGACGGCATCTTGGACGAAGAGAACCCCGAAGATACCTCCGCACTTGATCAAAGCTCTCGCGATTTTCTTGATGCCGCTATCCGCGATTATAATGAAACCTTCCATACCAATTACGATACGTCAAGTGATAAGTTCCAAAACTATTACAAGGACATCTCTCTCCGTATGAAGAACAAGGAGCTTGACCTTCTTATCGTTGTCAATATGTTCTTGACGGGCTTTGATGCGACCACACTCAATACTCTTTGGGTGGACAAGAACCTTAAGATGCACGGACTTATTCAAGCATACTCCCGTACCAACCGTATCTTGAACTCTATTAAGACCTTTGGTAACGTAGTTTGTTTCCGAAATTTGCAGAAGCGCACCGATGATGCAATCTCGCTTTTCGGTGATAAGAATGCTTCGGGTATCGTGCTGATGCAGAGCTTCAACGATTACTATTACGGTTATACCGACAAGGACGGCAATCCCAAGCCCGGCTTTGTGGATATGATTGCGGAGCTTTCCGATAAGTTCCCGTTGACCGAGCCGCAGATCATCGGAGAGCAGAACCAAAAGGACTTTATTTCTTTGTTCGGTGCTATCCTTCGTATGCGTAATCTGCTCACATCCTTCGATGAATTTAAGGGCAAAGAGATCCTTTCCGAGCGCGATTTGCAGGACTATCTCGGACGGTATCAAGACCTCCGCGACGAGTGGAACGAGCGCAGAAAGAAGGGCGAGCTTGAAGATATTGTTGATGATATTGTATTTGAAATTGAGCTTATCAAGCAGATCGAAATCAACATCGACTACATCCTTATGCTTGTAGCCAAGTACCACGATACTCATTGTCAAGACAAGGAAGTTCTTATCACGATCCGCAAGGCAATCGACGCAAGCCCCGAGCTTCGTAGCAAGAAGGCTTTGATTGAGAACTTTATCGACGGAATCAACGATGTTGATGACGTTATGGTGGAGTGGAGAACCTACGTTGCCGCAGAAAAAGAGCGCGAGCTTACCGCCATTATTGAGGAAGAAAAGCTCAAACCCGATGAAACTCGTAAGTTCATCGAAAACGCTTTCCGCGACGGTTCCGTTAAGACAACAGGTACGGATATAGACAAGATTATGCCTCCTGTATCCCGCTTCGGCGGTGGAAATCGAGAAGAAAAGAAGCAGGGCGTCATCACAAAATTGCTGAAATTCTTTGAGCGTTTCTTTGGCATTGGATAACTGAATACCGCCCCTGTCAAGGCGTGATTGCGCGCCGCGAATGCAACTTGCAGTTGATATAGAACCAAAATCAAAGTGTCACTCCAACCATAGAAAAAGGACTCGCCAAAGCGAGTCCTTTTTCTATGGTCGGAGTGACAAGATTCGAACTTGCGACCTCTTGGTCCCGAACCAAGCGCACTACCAAGCTGTGCCACACCCCGAAATCGTACTTGGATATTATAACATGAGATTTTTGTTTTGTCAATCCTATTTTTGAAAATATTTTTCTGTTTAGCGAAGTCTTGAGAAAAGATAACGCAGAGTGAGGTGAGGTCTCCAAACGAGGTAACGGTAGGTTCTTCTTGGAAAGAGAAGATGAAAACTGTGTAAAAATACAAAAAGGCAGGTAGAAAGTGCGCTTGCGATTTTGATAAGTACTCGCATTGGGATTCCTCCTTGATTTTTCTTCGTCGATTCGCGTGGGAATTCGTCACACTTATATTATACTACGTTTTTTCGCAAATTGGTGGATTTTTTGAAAATATTTTCGTTTTGCTTTCGATAAAAAATATTTTTTTGTTTTTTTGAAAAAAGTATTGACAAAGGGAATGGGATGTGGTATAATACCGCTGTTATCCGAAGACAGCAGGTTCCGGTAAAAGCATTGCTTTCCTGCCGAGGAGATTATTGAACACCTTATTTGTGCTTTCAATCTTTCTTCGCGGAACTGTGCGTGCCGGAAGAGAGATTTTTTTATTCGCCAAAATCTAACAGGAGGTGAAACAAGATGCCCAGCAATTCCATTCTTGCTCAAAAGCAGCAGCTCGTTGCAGACCTTGCGGAACAGATCAAGAATTCCGCAGCAGGCGTTGTAGTTAACTACCAGGGTATTACCGTGGATAAGGATACCGCAATGCGTAAGGCTCTCCGTGAAGCAGGTGTTAAGTACGTTGTTATGAAGAACACCATGACCGGAAGAGCATGCGATATGGTCGGCTACGGTGACATGAAGCAGTACCTGAACGGTATGACTGCTATCGCAATCAGCGAAAACGATCCCGTCATCGCCGCAAAGGTCCTCAAGGAATACGCAGACAAGGTAGAATCCTTCAACATTCTCGCAGGTTACGTAGATGGCGCCGTGATTGATGCGGCTACCGTTAACGCACTGGCTGAGATTCCGAACAAGGAAACCCTTATTGCGAAGTTCCTCGGTTCTATCCAGTCTCCTCTGTACAAGTTCGCTTATGCGATCAAGGCAGTGTGCGACAAGGATGGCGAGAGCGCAGAAGCCGCTCCCGCAGAAGAGGCTCCTGCAGAAGCTTAATTTTCTGCACGTCTCTACTTCTTTATACAATGGGGTATGAGCCCCCGAAAAGCTCAAAATCAAAATTAAAAAATACTCAAATTTTGGAGGTAAATAAAAATGGCATCCGAAAAGATTACTAACATTCTTGAAGAAATCAAGTCCCTTACCATTCTTGAGCTCAACGACCTCGTAAAGGCAGTTGAGGAAGAGTTCGGCGTATCCGCAGCAGCTCCCGTTGGTGTTGTTGCAGCAGCAGGCGCAGCAGCTCCCGCAGCAGAAGAGAAGACTGAGTTCGACGTTATCCTTGCAAGCTTCGGCGCTAAGAAGCTCGACGTTATCAAGGTCGTTCGTGAGCTCACCGGTCTCGGTCTGAAGGACGCAAAGGATCTCGTTGAGGGCGCTCCTAAGGCAGTTAAGGAAGGCGTTTCCAAGGATGAGGCTGAGAAGATCAAGGCTAGCCTTACCGAGGCAGGCGCAACTGTTGAGATTAAGTAATTTTAACAGTCGGTCTGATTTGATCTGTCGGCAGATAACCGAAAAAGGATACTGTGCTTGCACAGTATCCTTTTTTCGTTGTGTAAATCCCTTACGTACAGGAGGGAATGCTTAATCCTTTGAATCCGCAGGTTTCATATAAGTGTTTACCAGCTGAAGCATTTGCGAAATCCGTGCCTTGGCATCTTCCTCGTTTGTCCCTTTTGCCTGGAGATAGATCTTCATTTTCGGCTCCGTGCCGCTCGGTCTGATCAATATTCGGTCGTTTTTGCTTCGAAAACGAAGCACGTCACTCTTGGGAAGACCGTAAAGCCCGTTTTTGAAATCGTCAAAGTTAAGATTCTGACCTCCCAGCTCCTTCGGAGGATGATTTCGGATGCTCTCCAGTACCGCCTTCATTTTTTCCATACCGTCTTTTCCGGGCATGGAGATGGATTTCAGTGACGTTTGATAATTGCCGTACCGTTGATAAATTTCTTCCAAAACCGTATACAGGGTTTTTCCGCTTTCCTTGAAATATGCACATGCCTCGGCAAGCATCATTGCGGCTGAGACGGCATCCTTGTCACGGGCATGTGTCCCCATGAGGTATCCGTAGCTTTCCTCAAGTCCCATCAGATATCCGTCTGTTTCCTCCAATGCTTCTCCGATGTACTTAAATCCGGTCAGAACCTCTTTTACTTGAATGTTGAATTCCTTTGCCATGTCGAAGATAATATCTGTCGTAACGATGGTTTTGATGACCGTGGCATTGCGATTAAGCGATCCGTTCTCATGCCTTTTCAGAAGAACGTAGTACAAAAGGATGCTGCCGGTTTCATTCCCGTTGAGAAGAACGTATTCGCCGCTTGTGTCGGGAACGGCAATTCCGATGCGATCGGCATCGGGATCGGTCACCATGACGATGTCGGGACGGTAAAGTGCCGCATCACGTAAAGCAAGCTGTAATGCTGCCTTTTCCTCAGGATTCGGATAAGGACAAGTGGTGAAATTGCCGTCGGGAAGCTCTTGCTCTTCTACGATGTGCAGATCCTTGATTCCAATCGCGTTTAAGATTCCCTGTACGTATTTTCTTCCCGTACCGTTCAGTGGAGAGTAAACGATGGAAGGCGCATTGGCATGCGTGATTTTGGTTAAGGAGAAGCTTTGGATCGCATCCAAAAACGCCGATTCGATTTCGGAATCTACCTCCTTGATCAAGGAAGCGTTCGGAGTGTAGGATTCAAAATAATCGTGTGCGTCGATTCTTTTCGTGATTGCCGCGGCGGCTTCATCCGTGATCTGGCAACCGCGCGCGTTGTATACCTTGTAACCGTTATATTCCTTGGGGTTATGGCTTGCGGTGATCACAATTCCCGCGTCCGCGTGAAGGGCGCGCACAGCAAAGGAAAGCACGGGGGTAGGGGTAATCTCCGAGAATAAATGTGCCTGTATCCCGTTTGCGGACATGATTTTGGCAGACAGACGCGCAAATTCCAAAGATTTGTTGCGACTGTCATAGGCGATCACAATGCTTTTTCCGCCTGTTTCCTTGATGTATTCGGCAAGGCCGAGACTTGCTTTGGTGACGGTGTAAATATTCATCCGATTGGTTCCCGCACCGATTACGCCGCGCAAGCCGCCCGTGCCAAAGGAAAGAGCCTTATAAAATCGCTCTTCGATTTCTTTTTCTTTGCAAGAAATCGAAAGCAGCTCATCTTTTATTTCTCTATGAGTGGCATTTTCAAGCCATCTTTCAAATTCATTCATGGCATTCCTCGATCAGATAACGAAGCAGCTCGTCAAAATCGGCGGTCGCAAGTCCGATATACGTATCCGCTGTTCCGTAATAAACGTAGAGCTTTCCATCCTTAAGGACGGTTCCTGTCGGGAACACGCATCCTTCATAAATGCCGCAGGTCTCATAATCGTGTTCGGGCTCCATCAAAAAATCCTTTGTACGTGCGATGATCTTGCGTGGATCATTCAGATCCATCAGTACAGCACCGACACGGTAGATTCCCTTGTCATCCACTCCGTGGTACAGCATGAACCAACCGTATTCCGTTTTGATGGGAGGGGTACCGCCGCCAATGCGTTGTGTTTCCCACCATTGTTCACCCGTCATCAAAAGCTCCGCCTGTCCGTATTCGATCAGATCGTCGCCGAACGAGATCCAGATGGAGGGCATTTTTACATCCGCGTTTTTGAATTTCGGACGTGAGATCATCACGTATTTTCCGTTGATTTTTTCGGGGAAGAGATAAACGTCACGGTCGTCCACGCACGCTTCCGTAATGCGACCGAATTTCTTGTAAACCTTGAAATCCTTTGTTGCGGCAAGATAAGTAACCGTGATGTTTTCCTTGGCGAACAGTGGCATTTCCTCACCGCTGACGTCTGTTTCGTCCATGTACGTAGGTGCTTTTCCGCTTTCCTCCATGAGCCAATAGCGACCGGGGGCATATGCTCTTGCCGCATACGTCATGTAATACATGTCACCGATTTTCATGAGTCTCGGATCTTCTACACAACCGCCGTCCGCTTCCTCATGCGTCCCCTCGAAGGCAGGTTGATTGCTTTGACGCTCAAAATGGATACCGTCCTTGCTTGTGGCAAGGCCCAATTTGATTTGATGCCGCACATCGTTCCCTGCGGCACGGTACAGCATGATGAATTGTTCGCTTTTTTCATCGTAAACCGCGGCGGGATTTAACACGCATTTTTCTTCCCACTCGTTTTCGGGATTCGGTTTCAAGATCGGGTTGTGTTCGTATTTTTGAAGTTTCATAATCAGATCCTCTCCTTACAGATATAATTTCCTTGATTGGATTATAACACCTGTTTTTCTCATTTTCAATGCCAATACCGATCATATGGATATCCGTTTTTCTCATTTTTGTTCAAAAATACATTGACAAAACAGGATGAAGGATTTATAATGAGAAAAAAGTTAAGGGAGGATTTTATCTTGGATATCTCTTTCAATGACAGCGGTGGGGAATATTTGAAATACTATGAAAACGATAGAAATCATCACTATTCCTATGCGATCAACACCTTCGATTATCCGATGATGCACGGTCACGTAGATTACTGGGAATTTTGCATTGTGACAGAGGGAACGCTCAAAAACTGCCTGGAGAGTGGAGAAGTGACGCTTTGCACGGAAAGAAACGTGTTTCTTATGTCTACGAAGGACCGTCACTTTTTGATAAAGGAATCCCCACGCATTCGTTATATCAATATTTCCGTGAGGGAATCTCATTTGCTTCGTATGCTGAATGTGATCTCTCCCGAGCTTGAAAAAAAGCTGTTAGAGGAGCGCCGCGCTTTTCAAATATCGGAGAATTTGCTTTTAGAGGTAGAAAATCTTTTGCATCAATGCAATCTTTTGAGTGAAAAACAGGTGTCGGAGAAGAACGGATTGCTTTGCTCGGCGGTGCTTCCTTTGGTGCAGGAATTGAATGGTATTCAGTTGAAGGTAGACGAACGGTTGTGTCCGTTTATGCAAAAACTTTTTTGCGTTGCGGAAAAAAGGGAGTTTATCACCTATACTGCGGCAGATCTGCAAAAGGCGTTGAACTATTCCCCGGCTCATTTAAACCGCTTGTTCAAAGAGCATTTGAATATGACACCGTACGAATATTTGCAGAAACGAAAATTTCGCTATGCATGGAATCTTTTGAAAAATACGGATATGAGTATGCAGAAGATTGCTTTTGAAATTGGATATTCCAATCTGTCTCATTTTTTTGCCAACTTTAAGAAATATTACGGAATCACTCCCGGAGAATGTCGCAAAGGATGTCTTTCGGAGCATGAAGGGGGAAAGGGAGTGTAAAGCAGACCTGTACCGAGTGAGTAAAATTAAAATAGCCGCGTTTCGAGCTTCGTCACCGTGCTAAAAGCACAGCAACGAACGAAACGCGGCTTCTTTATTCAATAGGGGAGGAATTTAAATTTTCAAATCTGCGTAGGAAGAAATAGAGGAAACCGTTTTCTTTAAGGTTCTTGCGTCGATGCGCAGGACGTTATCAGCATGTTTTTCAAGCGCTTCCTCGCACATGTCCGTTCGGTAAAAGGTTTGCTCCACGCAAATCGGTTCTTCAAACGGGATCAAGGATACCGAATGACGGTTGGCAAGCGAGGCTCTGACTGTGTCATATAAAATTTTGTCGGCGTCGGGATAGGTAGTGGCAGCATTGCGGCAATCTGCTATCTTGACCGCGCCCGTATATATGTCGGGAACGTATTCCTTTGCCTGTGCACAGGCGGTTTCGTCACCGGTGAGAGCGATGATCGGCACTCCGTATTTTGCGCATAGGATCGCGTGCAATGAAAATTCACTCATCTCGCACCCGTTTACCTTGATGGCAAAAATGCTTTTCGAGGAAAGCGTGTGATCTAAGAATCCACCGACAGTCCCTGCTCTTGCGTGGGCACCGATTTCAATCTGACAGTCTATCATACCTTCCTTTAAAAGTTCTTGCCATTCGCTAAGCGTGCATTTGACGGCTCTTTGATCAATGAGGCGCTCGTCTACGTTGCCGCCACCGGCATGACCGTCCAGGTAATAAACACGGTTGGCTCCCTCGTCAAAGCAAGCGGCAACGGCGAGGTTGATGCTTGCACATAATTTTTTGGTTGCAATGTCGTATTGATTGCTTTCACGGTCGATTTCTTGCATGGCATCGATCCCTGCAATCCCTTCGATATCGGTCAATAGAAAAACGTTGAATCCGTTGTTCAAAAAAACACCTTCTTTTTGTTTTTTGAGGTCGCTTACTTCGTCAAAGCCGGATTTCGCTGTGCGATTGAAAAAGACCTTTGTTTTGCTTTATTGTAACACAAAACAAAGATCCTTTCAAGTACTTTTACAACTGGATTTTTAGGATCTTTGAAAAAATGCCGAGGAAGGGAGGATTCTGAACCAAGCCTCGCGCGCCCTATGGCGCTCTCGGCGCGAATTTGCTTGACGGCTTGATGCCGCCATTTTGCGCGTTGCGCAAAAGCGCAAAGTTCGCCGCGGCGCGCGTTGCGCGCACGCGATTTCTCTGTACCTCCTGCCCCTGCCAATAGAAAAAGCACCGCTTTTGCGGTGCTTTTTCTATTGTGATACCCTTACAAAATCGATCCGTACCGCAAGTTTTTTCGAAATCGATCCGTGGTTATAAGGGAGTGGATAGACTTATCCCTTGGCGATGATGGAAGCAGCAGGGGTGCTACTCCATGCTTGCAAACGACGCTATGTAATAATTTTATACTCCCAATTTTTGAAAAACATATTGACAAGTGTGTGGAAATAAGCTATCATGAAATACGGGAAATTAAGCGCGGTGCGCTTTTTTGTGCCTTTTAAAATGTAACTTTTCAAACCGACAGCGGGAGGAAAATAAGAGATGAAGGAAGTAAAGCTGATCAAGCAAAACGGCATGATGAAAATCATGGTAGGAGATGAGCTCCTTGAGCCTGCGGGATATATGACCTATAACGTGGATGGGGATCAATTCGGTGCTATGGAGGAAATGGGCAACCGCATTGTTTTTTTCGGTGCGTATGCAACGGATATGGGATTGAATAGCCTTGCAGGATCTAAAGCATGGGGGCCTCATTACTACTTGGATTATAACACGTTTGATTTTACGGAAATTGACCGTATCTTGGAAATGATCGCGCCCCACGGAAAGGGACCTTACATCATTCCGCGTGTTTATTTCTGCACTCCCTCTTGGTGGGAACGGGATAATCCCGACGAGGTTTGCCGTGTGCAGAGCGGAGAGAGCGCAAGAGAATCCTTTGGCTCGAAAAAATGGAGAAACGATATGTGGAGTGCTGTTAAGGCACTTATCGACCATATCAATGACTCTGTTTGGAAGGATCTGATCATTGGATATCATGTGTGCGCAGGCTCTACCGAGGAATGGGGACACCACGGGCACAAGCACCAAAACGATATGGAGGATTATTCCAAGGTGAACCAAGCTTGCTTCCATGAATGGCTTTTGGAAAAATACGGATCTGTTGAAGCGGTGAACTGTGCATGGAGCTCTTCTTACAAGGTGCTTTCGGAAATACCGATCCCGCGTGTGGTCGAGCGTACGCATGCGCTTGGCGGCATTGTAAGAGATCTTAAGAGAGAGCAACACGTTGTTGACTATAATGCTTTTATCAGCGATCAGATTGCAGAAACGATTTTGTGGTTTGCCGAAAAAGTAAAGACTTATACAGGGCGCAAGCTTTTGGTTGGATGCTTTTACGGATATATCAATCATCACGTGGATGCCGCTCACGGAAGCTATTCCGTGTATAAGATATTGCAGTCTCCGGACATTGATTTCTTGTGCACTACAAACGAGCTTGGAAGAATGTATTCCTTCTACACGGCAGTGGATTCTATCCGCCTTCACAATAAGCTTTATATTTGTGAGGGCGATACCAGAACCTCTCTTACCACGTGCCTTGGTGAGAAGCTTCCGAAGGCAGAACCCGATAACACCTACTATAAGATCGGCGGGTGGGTCGCTCCGGATTTCGATACGTCCATAGGCAATTTAAAGCGCACCTCCTTGCTTGCCTTGACGGGGCACGTAGGTCTTTGGTGGTTTGATATGTGGGGCGGATGGTTTGATCATCCGGAATATAAAAAGATCATTCGGATGCATCAGGCGCTGTGCGCCGCACAGACCGAGGGACCTATTCGCGCAGAGATTGCCGTGATCGTGGACGAGGGCGGTGTTAAGCACTTCCAATCTCCCGATACACTGCGTTATGCTGTAAAGCTGCAGCTTCTTGAAATGGGGCTTGTGGGCGCACCGTATCATATCTATCTGGCAAGCGATCTTCCCAACGATGATTTTCCCGCGGATGATTATAAGGTATATATCTTTACGCATTTTTGCAGATGCTCCAAGGATATTGAAAATGCCATAGAGCAAAAATTGAAGCGCGGAAACAAGATCTTGATCTGGACACACTTTGCAGGTTTTGAGCGCGGAGCGCTGACGGATTATGAGGTTGCGTATGATTTGAATCAACCCGATTTGATGTGTCAGATCCGCCAAGCGGATTTCCCGATCTTTACAGACCCCTTCTTCCCAAAAACAACGGGAAAATTCGATGAGTACCCGAATCAAGCGCTTCCTTGCTGTAGATTTGTTTCCGGCACAGAGGAAAATGCATATATTCTCGGTCGCGGTACGGAGAACAGAGAGCCGGCACTCTTGTGGAAGCAGTTTAGCGATTATGCATCTGTTTACAGTTTGTGTCCTTGTCTTCCCGCACGCGTTTTGCAGAAGATCGTGATTCAAAGCGGCGTGCACGTGTACAGCTTGACCCGTGACGTCCTTATGGCAGGCGGAAAATATATCCTGTTACGTGCGATGACCGAGGGGCAAAAGCGTATTCATTATCCCGACCCGACGAAAAAGATCGTTGACGTTTACACGGGAGAGGTGATGGAGAATAACGACAGCTTGATTGATTTCTGGCTGAAGAACGATGAGGTAAAGGTGCTTGAGGTTGTAGATTGATGAAAAAACGCACTTTTGTCTTGCGACAAAGGTGCGTTTTTGTTCCAACCGTAGGTGGAAGGGAATTGAGGCAAAGGCTTGAATGGCATCATCCCGAAGGATGAATCAAACGGAGGCTTCTGAACCTAAATTTGCCTCGATGGGGCAAATTGCGAACTTGCTTTGCAAGGTTCGCCGCGGCGTGCAAGCACGCACGCGGTTTCTCTGGACCTCCTGCCCCTGCCATAAGAAAAGGCATCGCTTTTGCGGAGGATTCTGAACCAAGCCTCGCGCGCCCTATGGCGCTCTCGGCGCGAATTTGCTTGACGGCTTGATGCCGCCATTTTGCGCGTTGCGCAAAAGCGCAAAGTTCGCCACGGCGCGCGTTGCGCGCACGCGATTTCTCTGCACTTCCTGCCCCTGCCAATAGAAAAAGCACCGCTTTTGCGGTGCTTTTTCTATTGGCAGGGGGGACGAAAAAGATATTTTCGTGAGTTTTCGTATGGACTTGAACCCCTGTGCGTTATAGTTCTTTAAACCGCGCTTCTGACATTACGTTTATATAATTCTCATCATACTTATGAATCGAACGAAAATTGCCTTCATCAAGACCAGTTATGCTGTTTGGCTTACCAAGAATAACGATGATTCTAACGCATTCTTTTGTTGGAGCAAAACTTATGATCGGCTCTCGTATTCCGTACATTCTGCCCACTATACGTGGCAAAACGGGAAACCGCTCCCATTCAATCGTATTGTTTTTACAATGAATAATAGAATATCTGTTTGCACGCTTGCGAGTAAAAAATATCTCGTATTTTTTGTTATCATCTTCAAATTTTACAAGTCCAACTTTGTCCATAAACCAATCTTTTGGGAGATTCCTTTTTAATTCTTTAAAACGCTCATAAATTTTCCCCATTATTTTTCTCCTTGGCGGTGTTAAGAGAAGCGATTAAAATTCTTTTAATTTCCGTACACTTATCAAGCAAAGTTTTATCGTGATAATAGCCACTTTCTAAAATAAGCTCAATCCAATATTCCGTTTCTGAACACTCTTTCAAAGCAATTTGAAGCTTGGCAATAAAGTCAGCTTTGCCGTGAGCATAAAATGCCTCTCTGATGTTTGCACCAACACTTGTTCCCGAACGCAGAAACTGATTGATCAATGCACTTTCACATTTTGCCACTCTCAAATTCTTGCACACCTGTATCACTTCAAGCGCAAATGTCTTGGATTTTACAATCAACGGACTTTCAGTCATAACCTTACCACCTTTCACCTTGATATTTAAGTATATCATAAAACCTAATACTTTTCAACTTTAAAATAAAAAATGCTTTTTGCCACGGCAAAAAGCTACATCAAACACCTTTTCACTATTCACTATTACTTATTACTTGCCAAAAATCGACAAGGGAATTTTAGTGAAAAGTGAAGAGTGAAGAGTGAAAAAGTAAAATCGACAAGCCTCTGTCGAAGCTTGTCGATTTTTGGCAGGGGCAGGAGGATTCGAACCCGCGACCCACGGTTTTGGAGGCCGGTACTCTACCAGCTGAGCTATACCCCTGTGTGCATTTTTCCTGCAACGCTGATTATTATACCACATCTTTTTCGGAATTGCAATACTTTTTTGAAAAAAGTGCGATTTTTTTTGAATGTTTTATTTTTTGTGATTAAATCACGGAAAAAACAAAAAAATATGATACAATATAGATAGACAAGAGAAAGGCGGTGATGAGATTGAAGCTTCTAAAACGCTTGGGATGGATCGCAGGAATGACGGTTTTATTGCTTGGGGGGATCGCTTGTTCCTCGCAGAACGGGAAGGAGCTTGAATATGAGCAGATCAGCGGTGAGGAAGCCAAAAAAATAATGGATGAGGCCTCTGAATATACGCTGATTGATGCACGGACACAAGCGGAGTTTGACGAAGGACATCTTCCGGGAGCGATTTTGATTCCCGAATATGAAATTTCCGAGCGTGCGGAAAAGGAGATTCCCCAAAAGGAGCGTTTGATTCTGGTATATTGCCGCAGTGGAAGAAGAAGCAAGATTGCCGCAGATGAGCTTGTAAGGCTTGGTTACTCCAACGTTAAGGAGTTTGGCGGTATCATCGACTGGAAATACGAAATTGAAAAATAAAACAGAAAACACACGATAAAGGAGAAAACATTATGTTGAACGTTGGAGATTTTGCCCCCGATTTTACGCTTCAAGATCAAAATGGAAACACGGTATCCCTCTCTGATTTCAGAGGGAAAAAGGTTGTTTTATACTTTTACCCAAAGGACAATACTCCGGGATGCACGAAACAGGCGTGCGCGTTTGGCGCAGCCTATCAGGGATTTCAAGAAAAAAACGCAGTAGTGATCGGTATCAGCCGTGACAGCGTGGCTTCCCACGTGAAGTTCGCACAAAAGTATGAGCTTCCGTTTATGTTACTTTCCGATCCCGAGCTGCTTGCGATCAAAGCATACGGTGTATGGCAAGAGAAAAAAATGTGCGGAAAGATTGGCTGCGGTGTTGTCAGAACCACTTTTTTGATTGACGGGGAAGGTAAGATTGAAGAAATTATGCCTAAGGTAAAGCCCGATACCAATGCTGCAGAGATTTTGGCAAAGCTTTGATTGGAATGAAAATACAAGCAAAACCCAAAACGCAGTGCGATTCTGCGAACCCAATGATCCGTACCATCAAAAGAAGCACCCCTTAGGGTGCTTCTTTTGATGGTACGGGTAACAGGACTTGAACCTGCACAGTTTGCACTACCGGATCCTAAATCCGGCGCGTCTGCCAATTTCGCCATACCCGCGAGTGGAGTGAGGGAGCGGAATTTCACCGCACAAGCCCATAAAATCACAACACGTAAAGTATACTATAGAAATACCCGTTTGTCAAGTGACAAAATTGAAAAACCTAAAACACAAAATTGAAAAGCATAAAACGTACAAAGGTTTTTGAAGTGGGTATGGGGGTGCCTCAAATTGAAAATTTGAGACACCCCCATAGGGGCTCGGCAGATTTA
>JAZSMX010000134.1:0-21997 GCA_045536125.1 Eubacteriales bacterium
TAAATCTGCCGAGCCCCTATGGGGGTGTCTCAAATTTTCAATTTGAGACACCCCCTGTTTTTGTGCCTTTCCGTTTTCCTCGGCGGCTGCTTTATTTTCCGTCCTCGGTTTCATAAATGCTGTCCTCGGTCAGTGCGGTTCTGACCGACTCGCTGAAATATTCCAAGGGATCGACCTGAAGTCCCTTGACCGTCAATTCCAGGTGCAGATGAGGCTCTTCGGCAATCTCCACCATGGCGGTGTCTCCCACGTGACCGAGAAGCTGTCCCGCCTTGACGGTAGCTCCCGCTTCGATCCCTTCGGCAAAGTCCGCCGAGAGGTTCTTATAGACGGAAACGGATTCGCCCGCATGCTCCACGGCAACGCACCAGCCCATCATCGGATCCTCCCAAAGCTGTGCCACCTTGCCGTCGGCAACCGCGGAAACGGGGGCTTCGGCTTCGGTGGAGATGTCCACACCGAGATGGATGCGATAATCGTTGAGGGTGGGGGAGAAGACCTGTGTGTCGATGCTGTGGCGCTTGGAGAGCACACCCGCGGAGACGGGAAGGGCAAGCTCGGGAACGTTGCCGTTTGCGGTGGGCTCATCCTCTCCTCCTTCATCGGGCACTGAGCCTGTCGGGGTGTCGGACTGCGATTCGGAGGAGTCGGCGGGGGGAAGGTTGTCGTCTTTTTTGTTGGCGCGGTTGGTGGCGACCGTCACCGCGAGGATGACCGAGAAGGAAAGCAGAATGATGATGGCGGTCATATAAACCGCACGGTTAATCCGCACCTGCTTCAGCTTCTGATAAAATTCGGATTCTTTCCATTTTTTCCACATGTTTTTTGCTCCTTTGGTTTTTCCGTGTTTGCAGCCGCATCCGAAAAAGCCCGAGAGATCCTTTGCTCGGATGCGTCACGCTGGTGTTATTGTTGCCCACGTCGCACAGTTTATACAAACAAAAGAAAAATATGAGAAAAAAACACATTTTTTTCACATTCTTTTCAAGAGGGAATCGGAATATTTTTTTCGATATTCATTGTATGTTCATAACTTTATGGTAAAATAAAGAATATATTGGGTCTTTGTGCGCTGAACGCAACAGCGACGCGAATTTATACGGAAAGGATCGCAAAAAGACAATGATTAAAATTGAGCATCTGATCAAGAATTACGGTACGCACTGCGCGGTGGATGACATCAGCTTTGAGGTGGAGGAGGGAGAGATCGTCGGCTTCCTCGGCCCTAACGGCGCGGGAAAAAGTACGACCATGAATATTTTGACGGGATATCTTTCCTCCACCTCGGGAAAGGCGTGCATCGCGGGGATCGACATTCTCAAGGATCCCATCGGAGCGAAGAAGCTGATCGGCTATCTTCCCGAGCAGCCTCCCCTCTATCTGGATATGACGGTGGTGGAATATCTCAACTTCGCTTACGATCTGAAGGCTTGCCGTCTGGATCGCCGCGAGCATCTTTCCAAAATTTGCGAGACGGTGAAGATCAACGAGGTGCGCCGCAAAACGATTCGCACGCTCTCCAAGGGATACCGTCAGAGAGTGGGCATCGCGCAGGCACTCATCGGAAATCCGCGCGTCATTATTTTCGACGAGCCGACGGTGGGACTGGACCCCAAGCAGATCATCGAGATCCGAAATCTGATCCGAGGCCTTGGAAAGCACCACACGGTCATTCTTTCCACCCATATTCTCCAGGAGGTGCAGGCGGTCTGCGATCGCATTGTCATCATCAACAAGGGAAAGATCGTGGCGAACGAAAAGACCGAGAACATTGCGAACGTTATGGCGAATAACCGCCGCTTCAACGTCAAGATCTGCGGTCCGCAGAAGGACGTGCTTTCCATGCTCCGCTCCATGAACGGTGTGACCTATGCGGAGGCACTGGCGGAGAGAGACGGAGACGCGTATACCTATCTGATCGAAACGGACTTCGGTGCGGACATTCGCAAACGCCTTTTCTATCAACTTGCCGAGCGCAACTGGCCCATGGTGGGCATGGAGGCATTGGGCATGAGCCTTGAGGACATCTTCATTTCGGTGGTCGATTCCTCGGATGCGGACAAGGGAACGGGACGCGCCGCCAAGGGACGTCGCCGCACCGCCTCGGATGCCGAGCAGAGCATCGGTGCCACTCTGTATGAGAACGCGCGCAGAAAGCGCGCGGAGGATGCCGCAACGCATGACGAGGAAGACGACGACTGACGCGTCGCATGAATTTATCGGACAGAAAGGATTAGGATATTATGTTAGCCATCTATCGTAAGGAGATGCGTTCCTACTTCATCAATCCCATAGGATACGTTTATCTCGGAATCTATCTTGTGTTTTCCGCACTGCTTTGCTGCTATATGACCTTTATGGCGGGAACGTACGATACTACTGATTACTTTTTCTATCTCGCACTTTCCCTCATCGTGCTCATTCCGCTTCTGACGATGCGTCTGTTTGCCGAGGAGCGGAAGCTCCGCACCGAGCAGATGCTCCTGACCGCTCCCATCAGCATCACGGGAATGGTGCTTGGAAAATATCTCGCGGCTCTGACGCTGTTTGTCAGCGGAGCTTTGATCTCCACCGTGAATTTCATTCCTCTGTACGTGATCGCCAACGCTGAGAGCGCGGCAAGCTCCGTAACGCTCTCTCATATCGGTCCTGTGACGGGACAGATCGTCGGCAGCTTCATCGCTCTCGTTCTTCTGGGGGCGGCTCTGATCGCGGTGGGAACACTGATCTCCGCCCTAACCGAGAATCAGCTCTCCGCGGCGGTCATCACCATCGGTGTCATTGCCGCGATGGTGCTTCTCAACGTCTTCAATCAATTGACCGATGCCAACGGACAGCCGCTGATCGCAAGCGAGGCGATCCGCTTTGTCATTGACTGGTTCTCGGTTCTGAGCCGTTATATGATCTTCAGCAACGGAATGCTGGACTGGGCAGCGCTGCTTTACTACGTGTCCATCGCGTTTGTCTTTTTGTTCCTGACGGTTCGCGTTTACGAAAAGCGCCGTTGGGGTTGATCGGACGGAGGCTTTGGCTTTATGAAAAAACGTATGTTCCGAAACAAAAAGGCACGCTATGCGGGCATCAGCGTCCTTTTGACCGTCGCGGTGATCACGGTTGCGGTGCTGCTCAATGCCGTTGTCAGCAGTCTTGTGACACGCTACGGTCTTTACACCTCGCTTCTTGAGGAAACCGCGTTTCCCGTGTCGGAGGAATGTCTTCTTCTGATCGACGGCGCGTTTTCCGAGGCGCGGGAGGAGGGGAGAAGCGATGACGTCAGAGTCATCTTCTGCACCTCCGAGGATGAATTGAAAGAATACGAAAGCAACAACTTCTATATTCACAGCACCGTCTGTGAGATCGCGGATCGGTTTGACAACGTCAAGGTAGAGTACGTCAACGTCTACGCCAATCCCACGGAGGAGCTTCGCGGCTATACCGTTTCGTATCACCCACTGACCGAGGAGGTGATCGAAAC
Organism: Eubacteriales bacterium; assembly: GCA_045536125.1. Lineage (GTDB taxonomy): Bacteria > Bacillota > Clostridia > Oscillospirales > CAG-272 > UMGS1865. Next base: position 3,476 of record JAZSMX010000134.1, read on the forward strand.
GCCGCTGACCTCCGACAGTCTGATCATTGTGGCAGAGGATTACTACAGAGTTTACAATTGGTCGGATTTTTACGCATTCACCTCAAGCGAGGATCTCAGCACAGGCTGGGCATACACGGGGGACCGCAGAATCGCGTCGGCATTCCTTTCCGCAATGGAGGGGGAGAGACGTCTTGCGGGACTGATGATGAACCACGGGGAAACCTTGATCGATTACGAATTGATGACCGTGCTTTCGGATGCGGGCTATACCGTGGTGACCTTTGACATGTATAATGAAGGAATTCCGAAGGACTGTGAGCTGCTCATCAGCTACAACCCCAGAACCGACCTCGTCTCCGACGAGCTTTCGGAGCGGAGCGAGGTGGAGATGCTGGACGAGTTCCTTTCCGCGGGAGGAAGAGCCTTTTACGTCTTTATGGGGAGAGCTACCAGAGAGCTTCCCAATTTTGAAGGCTATCTTGGCGCATGGGGTGTTTCTCCCGACTACTGGACCTCAAACGGCGTTTCCTACCGCTACAACGTACAGCACGATGCGGAAAGCCTGACCTCCGACGGCTGCACGGTTTACGGAAAGGTGAAGGAGGGCGCGAAGGAGGAATTCATTTCCGACGCGCAGTTCGTGGTCTTCCCCAATGCGACGACCTTCAGCGTCTCCCCCGACAATTATTTGCCGAACGGGGACGGAAGCTATACGTGGGAAGCGAAATCCCGCACGCTCTATCCGCTCTACGAAACCGATGAGGACGCGCTTTCCATGGCGAACGGACTTGCGGTGGACGGGGGATCGAGAATGATGCTTTCCGTCACGGAGCAGGAAAACGAGAACGGAAGCTCCTACGTGGGTGCGATTTCCTCCGTCAAGTTTGCGATGCGTGAGTATTTGCAGAGCGCGGTCTACGGAAACAGCGACGTGCTTCTGCATCTCTTCAACGAAACGGGAGGACCTACCAACAGTGAGGGACTCCGTCTCGTCCCCTTTGACTACCGCGAGATCAGCACGGTCACCACGGCTCAGATTCTGTTCTGGACCGTGACGCTGACGGCAGTTCCCGCTGTGGCAGTCACAACGGTGGCTCTGGTCGTTCTGATCAGACGCCGTCGCGCATAATTTTCCGAGAAAGGAGAACGGAATATGAAAAACGGAAACGGACGCTTTGTCCGACGCTCCGCTGCCACCGTTGTCACCGTTTGTGCGGTGGCTCTGGTGCTTGTATTGAATATTGTGTTCGGCGCGCTTTGCTCGGAGAATCTTTGGTTTATTGACCTGACTCCCGAAGGAGGCTACAACGTCTACACGGAGACTACCTCCGACAGAAAAACGGTCAGAATGTATACTCTGATGGATGAAACCGTGGATTTTGTGGGATACGTGATCGACCGTGCCAATGAGCGTCGCGGCGAGGAGGAGCCCGTTCACGTGGACATCATCTTCTGCGCCGCCCCCGACATCCTCAAGCGTTCGGATGAGATGCGCTACGTTTACTACACCGCACTGAATCTTCAGAAGGAATTTCCCGAAACCATTTCGGTGTCCCACAGGGACGTATGGAACAATCCCTCCTCTGTGGACATGTACCGCAGTACGGATTATTCCAACATTTATCAGACGAATATCATCGTTGCCAGCGGTTCGGAATTCAGAATTTCATCGCTCAATTCCTACTACACCTACGATTCCGAATCGGATATGAGCAAGCCCGTGGCATATAACGGACAGAAGATGTTCGCACGTCAGATTCTTGACGTGACGGGAGCGGAGGCTCCGATCTGCTGTCTTACCACCAATCACGGTGAGGTCTTTGGCAAAGAGGAATACGCGTGGGAAAAGCGTGGAAGCTGGCCGGAATACAATGAATTCGTCAACGTCATCGAGGGCGCGGGCTACGAGATCCGCTACCTGGATCTGGAAAAGGAGGAGATCCCCGAGAATTGCCGATTGATCCTTTCCTTTGATCCCAACGAGGATTTTCGCTCTGCCTACGGCTCTGACGGAGAGAACAGAAGCTCCGAGATCTTGCGACTGGACGCATTCCTTGAAAAGTCCTATTCCTTTATGGTGTTCACGGATGCGGACACACCGAGCCTTCCCAATCTTGAGGAGTATCTTGAGTTCTGGGGCATCGAGATGATGCACTATGACGGCAAGGATGCCGAGGGGAAGGAGACCGAGGCTTCCTATCGCGTGGAGGACTTTGGCAACCGACTGAACGGTACGGGCAGCGTTTTCTCGGCAGAGTATGCCAAGGGACGCGGACTCGGAACTGCCGTGATCTCGGATATTCTTTCCACATCCGCAATGCCGACCGTGGTCTTCGGAAACGCGCGTCCGCTGGATTTTTCCGACACCTTTGAATCCCGTTACGTGATGGGAGACGAAGCAAACGGCGTGGAGGCATACAAATACGTCTTCTCCGAAAAGGACGGTGGAAACCGCCAAGCGTTCGATATGTTCTTGGCGGGAAGCTCCGAGACACCTGCCTCCGTGCATGCGACGGTGAACGGTGAGGATCTGACGGACAAGGACGGAAATCCCTTCGGTGTCGGTACGGGTGTTTACAAGGTGATGACGCTTTCCTCTCAGATGAGACGTGAGGGAGAGGGAATGGGATATTCCAACGTCGACAAAACCACCTACGTTTGTGTCGTCGGATCGACGGACATGGTCAAGGATGAAATTCTTGGCACCACCGCATACGGAAATACCGACATCCTTCTTTCGACACTGCGTTATATCGGAAAGGACGTCAATCCCGTGGGACTTTCGTTTGTTCCCATGCACGATCCCACCATGGATCTGACCGTTGCCGACGCATCGGGGAAGGAGGCGGCTCTCTTTACGGAGAAGCAGCTGACGGATATGGCTGTGGCACTGATCGCGATTCCCACGGTGCTCATCGCCGCTGTCGGTGTCGTCGTTCTTGTCAGACGTCGCGCACGCAAATGATCGGAAGTAAGAAAAACGGCTACAAACAAAAAGCACCCTCCGAGGGTGCTTGAGGAAGGAAGCACAAACGAATTTATGAAGAATGAAAATACGATGATCAACGTTATATTTGATCCCGGTCGGGGAAGAGTAACGGAAGTCTTTCGCGAGGCAGAGGTCGGCAGCCCCTTGGGGGAGCTTCCCGTGCCGAAGTGCCGCGGATACCGCTTTGAGGGGTGGTATCTCGGAGACCGTAAGATCATGTCTTCGGACGAAGCCATGGGCGAGGACATGCGCCTTGTCGCAAAATGGAGCCGCGAGAAGACGGCGGACAGAAAGAAATCCATGCTCAAAAAGCAAAAGATCGCGCTTCTTGCCCTGGCGGTCTGCGCCGTTATTCTGACGGTGACACTGATCGCGGTGCTGGATCTGATTTCGATCTACACGCTTGAGGACACCTACGTGAAGGATGGCGTGGAGTATACCGATAAATACTATATCAAAAAGCACGGCGAGGAGTATAAGCTCTTCGACAGGGAAGGCAATCTGATGGAAGTGAACACCTACGTGGAGGGTGGAAACGTATATATTGCCGCTATCAGCGGAAATCAGTACGAGATCGATCCCGAAACGGGGGCTTACACCCTTTATCACATTGTCGATACCAAGGGAACGGAATTCAATCCGGGAAGCGGAACGACGCTTCTGATGTATCAGCAGATCAGTGCGACGGACGTCTTTTCCATCACGGTCACGCACGGGGACTCCGAGACGCCAGCCTACCGTTTCCTCAACGAGGGGAACGGTGTTTATATCGAGGGGTTTGAGGACTCCCTTGTTTCCTACGATGAAAACAAATTCGCCTATCTTGCGATGGCTTGCGGATACACGATCACGCAGATGAAGCTGGATCCCGCATCCGATGAGTTTGATCTGCCGATTCTTGACAACGGGAAATTGGATTACGCGCTTTACGGCTTGGATCAGCCGCAGGCGAAATTTACGATTTGTGCGATCAAGGATAAGAATGCCAAGACCTATGAAGCGGATCCCGACAGAACCTTCACCGTTCTCTTAGGTGACCGCACGCTCTCCGCGGGCGGATATTACGCCATGATCGACACCTCCGCATCCTCCGACGTTGTCAAGGAAAACGCGGATACGGTCTATATCCTCTCCAACGAGTTTTTCGACGAGAGTGTTCTTTGCACCCTGGAGCAGATGATCGTTCCCCGAGCAACCCACCCCGTATCCATGAACGAGCATACGATGGTGCAGGATTTCTATCTGACCTACCTTGAAACGTGGATTGACGACAAGGAGATTCAGGGAACGCCCGTGGTCGCCTTTGACTACGAGGAGATGGAATACCGCGAAAACACGATGCGGACCACAACCCCCTTTATCTGCGATTCCTCGCTTCTTGACGGTATGAGCGGATACGCCATCAATGATTCCAAGGCGAGCGATGCGCTCAGCGCACTCTACAACATGCAGTTTGTGGGCTGCCGTGCGCTCGGAATCAAAAACAATCCCGCGCTTCTCAAGGAGTACGGCCTTGACAAGAACGTATTTTATCTGACGTACAAAACCAAGACGGGAAAGACGGGAGAGGACGGAAAGCCTCTTTACGCGCAGAATCAATTGATCATAGGCGCTAAGACCGAAGCGGGAACGCATTACGTGGCATCCCTGGCTTACGATATGATCTTAGAGGTAGATCAGTACCATCTGTCCTTCCTGGAATGGGGTCATTTCGAATGGTACAGCCAGTATTTCATGAGCGCGGACATTGCGCACCTTCAGAACTTGAGCTTCGATTTCGGAGACGGAAAGGTGTACGATTTTTCCTTTGACAACAATCTGAGCTATGCGTATTTCGTCGATTCCAAGCAGAAATACACCTTCAAGTCGGGGGACAAGATCCTGACGGACAAGAACGGTGACTATTGGGTGTCGATCGACGGCGGCAAGCCGAAGCAGCTCAAGGTGGTTGACTTTGAAGGGGCGACACGCTACACCCACACGGAGGCAGACAGAAATTCGGGTGTCGGAAACATTCTCTACAACGAGGATCTTTTCTACTACTACGACGAAAACAAGGAGCTTGTGCGAATCACTCCCGACTATGAAAAGGGAGACGAGATCATGCAAAAGGACGGTGTGTATTACTACCGTCCCGCAAAATCCGACATCGTAGTCAGCGGAAATCTCACCACGGGAGATCTGATCTATCGCTTTGAAAAGGGACATGAGATCAAGCTGGAATTCGGTTCGAGTGCCTTGCTCGTCATCTGCGACCGCTATACGGACGGAGGGCATGAGAACGAGCATATTCTGGATTATGTGATCGACCACACCTATATCAACGACAACGGTGTGTCCGTGACCGAGGAGGTCGCAGCGATCGATAATTTCCGCAATCTGTACATTCAGATCATTCAGTATTCTCTGCGCGGAGACATCGATCCGAAGGAGTTCCAAAGGAACACGGGCATGACGGTGGAGGAATTCCTCTCAAGCGACCGTGCAAAGACACCCGACGCTGCGGTGACGATGGAGACGGAGGACCATGCACAGATTCTGAACAACTCCGTGATCTATGACGAGGACGGAAAGGTACAGAAGGTGCACACGGAGAACATTTCCCGCCGTCTCGTCTTCCGCTTCTACCGTTATTCGGACATGAAGGCAATGGTGACGGTTGAGTCCATGGAAAAGGACGAGGACGGCAACTGGCAACCCTCGGACGAGACCTTGCGCGGAAGATTCTTTGTAAGCGCCTCCTTCCTTGACAAGATGGAAGCGGATGCCGAAAGAGTCCTTGACGGCGAGCTGGTCAACAAAGCAACGACCTATTGATGATGGAACCTATTGAGATCTGACAAAAAGCAGCGCTTGTGCGATCCTGTACCGGACGGGGGGGGGGAGGAAGAAGAAGAGCGGCTTGTTTTTTTGACGGACGGATCAGAGCGTGCAGATCAATTGCTCCAAGGGAGCGTATCCCGTGGGGGAGAGCTTGAGAAGTCGGTCGGCAGAAAGGCAGGCATCCAGGGCGCGCGAGAGCTTTTCGGGGCCCGAGGCGGCAATGCACTTTCGGTACAGTCCCACCTTGAATTCGTGAAGCTTCAGCACCGAGGCGATCAGCGCATTGGGGGCGCCCTCCTCGCACATGGCGCTGACGGAGATCATGTCGCAGATCACACGGGAAACGTCACCGAGGATGATCAGAGGATCGATCCGACGAAAACGGTAATCGGCAAGAATGGCAAGTGCCGCTTCGCTTTTCCCCTCCATGATCGCGTTGGTAAAGGCGAACGCGTCGTACTCGGTCGCGGGAGTGCAAACAAGGTGCATGTCCTCTTGCGTGACGGTGTTCCTTTGATGAGAGAGCACGTAAAAGGAAAGCTTGTCGATCTCACCCGAGAGCACGTACATGCTGTGGCCGCAGTATTCGGGAAAGGCGATACAAAATTCGGGGGATGCCTCCACACCGTTATGGGCAAAATGCTTTTGTACCCACGCGGCAAGCTTTTGCGTGGAGCAGCGGTCGAATTGCACGGGCGTGAGAAACTGCGAAAGCTTTGAAAGGGTGGGGGAGGGACGCTTCGGAAGGACTCCCGGTGTCAGACAGTCCGCCGCCGCGACGACGATGAGCGTATTGTAATCGTATTCCTCCAGAGAGGAGAGTGCGTCGCAGAACAAATCGACGTCTCCCTGGCGCATCGTGTTGAAGTTGAGCCCTGTGAGGGTGACCAGCTTCCGCTCCTCCATCATGGGAGCGGGCATGAGCGCATCGACCAGCTTCCCCGGATCAAAATCCACCGCGTCAAGACGGATGTCATTGAAAAAGGCGAAAGAAGGATCGGGAGAGAGCGTCTCTCTTGCGAGCTTGACGGAAAAGGATTTGAGATAGTCCTCGTCTCCGAAAAAGAGATATCCCGCGCGCGGCGCGCTTTTGATCTCCTTGCGGAAATCAGCTTCCTTGATAATCTCCGTGACACACACCCCCTTTTTTCATGCTTTGCCTATATTTTATCATTTTTTGGAGCTTGCGTCAAGCATTTTGGTAAGGTTTTAATAATTTTGAAAAAAATCGAAAAAAGTCTTGACAAAAGGGAGAGAATCGGTTATAATATAGCGTGTCATTGTGTAAAAAAGCGTATTCCAAGCTTGAAAAGGTGAAACGCTTCCGATCTATATCTAAAGGAGGTGCAAACGATGCTCAGAACTTATCAACCGAAAAAGCGTCAGAGAAAAAAGGAGCATGGCTTCAGAAAAAGAATGAAGACTGCTGACGGCAGAAACGTACTCAAAAGAAGACGTGCAAAGGGCAGAAAAAGACTGACCTATTGATTTACCGATTCCAACATAAAACACCGACTGCCGTGAAGCGTATCGCGCCCTCGCCGTCGGCGTTTTTGTTTGTACGGATGTTTTTTGTTTTATCACACATTTTTGACGGAAGTCAACCTTTGAACAAAGGGGAAAGCAATGAAATACACGACCATTAAGGAACACCATCTTTATAACAAGGCATTCCAGAGAGGCGCACGCTTTTCGGGACGGCTGGTATCCGTGTTCGTTTTGCGCGATCTGGCGGCAAAGCGTCTCAGGAAGGAGCATCCCGAGAAGAAGTACTACAACCGCTTCGGTGTGTCGGTCACCAAGCGTGTCGGAGGGGCGGTGCAGAGAAGCCGTGTCAAGCGAATTCTGCGCGCGGGCTACCGTGCCGTGGAAGGGGAATTGAAAACGGGATATCTGGTGGTCATCAGTCCCCGTGACGGTATTCTTGCCTTCAAGTCCACCGACGTGGAGGCGGAGCTTCGCTATGCCTTTCGCAGACTGGATATGTTTCGCGACGGAGAGACGTTATGAAGCATCTTTGCATTCTGCTGATCAAATTTTACCGCAAAGCTCTCTCGCCTCTGAAAAAGCAGCCGTGCTGCCGATTTACGCCGACCTGCTCGGGCTATGCGCTTCGCGCGTTTGAGACCAGGGGCTTTTTCGTAGGATTCCTTTTGACGTGTATGCGAATTTTAAGATGTCAGCCATTCTCTGCGGGCGGGTACGATCCTGTCCCCGAAAAGGGCTTGCGTCATCCCCGTTTTACGGCGTTCCCCATGACGAAGTACTATTACCCGGAGGAATACGGATTGGAACACCTGTCCGATGGGGACAGAACACAGTGAACCCGCTATGCCGTGCGGAGAATCGACACAGACGGCATAATACCCAAATCAAGAAGGGGGATATTCCGTGAGGATTCACGGATACTAACCATGAAAACAATGAAGAACATTTTTAAGGGCAGATTTCTTGCCCTGGCGCTCGCGCTTGTGCTGCTCGCTCTTGCGCTCGTTTCCTGCGGCGGACAGACGGTGGCGACGCTTTCCTATGACAAGGACAAGCTTTCCTTCAAAACGCAGGAGGAGTTCGACGAGCATGCTCTGACTCCCACCGAGCTTGAAAGCATCCTTGATATCTTCGTGTCCGCCTATTCCGCGTCCGATCCCTTTGACGCAAGAGAGGCTTTGATCGCGGCAAACCGCGGATACGACATCACCAAGGGTAGTGAAAACGATTTCGATAAGGAATACAAGGATCTGGGCTTCAGCCTTGACGCGGCAACCGCCGTGATCAAAAAGGCGAACAGCGTTGCGGCAAGCGACGACAAGCTGAGCGACGCGGAGCTGGAGGTCATCCTTGAAAAGATCGAAGCTGCTCCCGAAAAGTTTGAAGCCGACGTGGAGATGATGATCTCCTCCATGGCAAAGGACATCAATCCCACAACCCCGGGGCTCTGGGATAACATCATGATCGGCATCGGTGCGGTGCTCAACTGGATTACCAATATTCTGGGCTTTAAGAACTACGTGCTCGGTATCTGTATCTTCTCCGTGCTGATCGAGATTCTGATGATTCCCTTTGCGATTAAGCAGCAGAAGAACTCCATCAAGCAGGCAAATCTCCGTCCCAAGGAAATGGCAATCAAGAACAAGTACAAGGGACGCACGGATCAGCCCACCATGCAGAAGATGCAGGCGGAGATCCAGGAGCTTTACCAGAGAGAGAATTTCAGCCCTGCGAGCGGATGTCTGCCTCTTTTGATCCAGCTTCCCATCATTATGATCCTCTATTCCATCGTGATGGATCCCCTGCACTACGTGCTGGGTATGGACGGATCTTTGACCGAGGTGCTCAATACCTTTGCTTCCACCTGTCGCGAGGCGGGCGGTCTCGGACTTTCCGTGGACGTAAACCGCGGAAGCATCGCGCTCCTGTCCACCATCGGAGATCAGTCGGGCGCTGTGGAATTGCTCCGTAATTTCTCATTCTACAATTTCGGTGACGGTGTTCTGGATTCTCTCGGCAGCGCATTGGAGAACGTTCCCAACTTCAACGTCGGACCTCTCAACTTCGGTATGACGCCCGGCTTTGACGGCGGATGGGAACGCCTTGTGCTTCTCTCCGTTCCCGTTGTGACCTTCGTGACCTATTTCGTCAGCTCCAAGCTCAACCGCAAGCTGATGTATCAGTCCACGCTCAACGATCCCTCCAATCCCCAGATGGCTTGCTCCAACAACATGATGGATATCATGATGCCCGCTATGTCGACCTTCTTCACCCTCGCAGTTCCCGCCGTGATCGGTGTGTACTGGGTGGTCAGAAGCTGGCTGGGACTTCTCAAGACCTTCATCATGTCCCGCGTTATGCCTCTTCCCACCTTTACCGAGGAGGATTATAAGGCAGCGGCAAAGGAAATGGCAGGCAAGAAGCCCGTGAAGAAGTCCGAGCGTGCGGGTGCTGTCCGTTCTCTCCACTATATCGACGATGAGGATTTCGAGGATACGAGAGAAAGAGGACTTGCGCGCCGCGCGGCAATTGAGGAAAAAGAAAAGGAAGAAGCGGCATCCCGCGAGAGAAACGCGAAGATGGCTCCCGCTCCCATCAAGGAGGACAGAAAGAGCAAGAAGGAGTCCTCCGGGAAAGAAAAAAACGATGAAGAAAAGACGGATGACGCGAAGGAGAGCGCATCCGATGACAACAATAAGGATGAGGTATAACTGTGAAAAAGGAATTGATTGTAACGGCAAAGACCGTTGAAGAAGCAAAGGAAAAGGCTGCTTTGGAGCTTGGCATTGCCGCAGAGCTTTTGGAGATCGAGGTGCTTGACGAGGGCAAGCGCGGATTTCTCGGAATCGGTGCGACCGAGGCGAAGATCTCTGTGACCTATACGCCCTCGGGCGCGGAGATCGCTTGCGAGTTCATCGCAAAGATCGTCTCCGATATGGGGCTGAACCTTTCCATCGAAAAGAAGGCGGGTAACAACGATGACGTTCTGATCACCGTGGACGGCGAGGGCGCGGGTGCGCTCATCGGTCATCACGGAGAGACGCTGGATTCTCTCCAGTATCTTGCCAACCTTGCGGCAAACAAGAAGGAGAAGGGTGAGAAGCGCGAGTACGTGAAGATCACTCTGGACATCGAGGGCTACCGCGCAAAGCGCGAGGAAGCACTCCGCGCTCTGGCAAGAAGAATGGCTGCGAAGGTCGTCAAGTACAAGAAGAGCGTGATGCTTGAGCCGATGAATCCTTACGAAAGAAGAATCATTCACTCCGAGATTCAGGGCTTTGAGGGTGTCTCCACCAACTCCATCGGTGCGGAGAACAACCGCCGTGTCGTGATGTTCCTGGATGATTCCGCAAAGGACACTTCTTTACCCGTAGAGGACGATGAGGAATAATTCCGCGATCAAATATTGAATACAGACGGGGGTGATTTGCAAATGTCGGTACGTTGCATCACCCCCGTCCATGCATAAAGGGAGAAGACTATGTTGGGAGATACGATTGCTGCAATCAGCACCCCTCGCGGGAAGGGCGGCGTGGGAATGATCAGAGTGTCGGGAACGAGAGCTGTGGAGATTTGCGAGAGCGTTTTTTTGCCGCGCAGCGGAAAAGCGTTGTCCCAAATCCCCGCGCGAACCGCGGTGTACGGTTCGATCACAGCCCCCACGGAGGACGGCACGCGCGAGAGTGTGGACGATGGCATTGCCACCGTCTTTTATGCGCCTGCCTCCTTTACGGGAGAGGACACGGTGGAGATCACCTGTCACGGCGGCATCCTTCTTTGCGAAACGGTTCTTTCCTCGGTCATTGCCGCGGGTGCCAGAGCCGCGGAGGCGGGCGAGTTTACCCGCCGCGCCTTTCTGTCGGGAAAGCTGGGACTTTCCGAAGCGGAGGCACTGGGGGATCTTCTGGAGGCACAGACGCACGCGCAGATGAAGCTTGCCCATGCGGGGATGCGCGGCAGACTTTCCGCGCGTTGCCAAGAGATCTACGAGCGGCTTTGCGCGATTCTGGCAGCGATCTACGTGCGGATTGATTATCCCGACGAGGATCTTGCGGATATGAGCGCCGAGGAAGCGGCAAGTGCCTTGGAAGACGTTGCCGCCGAGCTTTCCTCGCTTGCCGCCACCTATAAAACGGGACATGCCGTCGCAGAGGGAATTCCCACCGTGATTTGCGGACGTCCCAACGTTGGGAAAAGCTCCCTTTACAATCTCATTGTCGGTCACGATGCGGCAATTGTGACCGAGGTGGAGGGGACGACACGCGACGTCCTTTGCGAAAGTGCCGCCTTCGGGGACGTGACGCTGCGACTTTTTGATACGGCGGGGCTGCACGAGACTGACGATCCCGTGGAGCGGATCGGCATTGACCGCGCGCGCCGTGCGGTCGAGGAAGCGGAATTGATTTTGGCGCTCTTTGACGGAAGTGCTCCTCCCACGCGCGAGGAGAAGGAGTGGATGGAGAGCTTGAGAAAAGAAGGGCGCATTGCCATCGCAGTGCTCAACAAGGAGGATCTCGGAACGGGGGCGGGGGATGCTTACCGTGCGTATTTTGAGCATGCCGTTTCGCTCTCCGCAAAAAACGGAGAGGGGTTGGAGCAATTGCGAGAGAAGGTGTCCTCCCTGTTTATGGAAGGAAAGCTGGATCTTTCCAAGGATGCGGTGCTTTCCAACGCGCGCCAGTACGGTGCGGTGCTGGCTTCCCTGGAGGCGGTACGACGCGCAAGCGCTGCCGTGTCATCGGGATACCCCATGGAGCTTTGCTGCGCCGATGCGGAGGAGGCAATGGAGGCACTTTCCGCTTTGGACGGTCGCGCGGTTTCCGAGGACATCGTCAGCGAGATCTTTTCACATTTTTGCGTAGGGAAGTAAGGTATGGAATATACGGTAGAAAGAATTGAAGAGCTGGCAAGGTGCGCGCGCATTTCCTTGGATGAGGAGCGGGCGCGCCGCTTGCATGCGCTTCTCCTGGATATGAAGGAAACTGCATCGGTGCTGAAGGACGGAAAACATCTGCCCGATCCCTTTCTCGGTGCCGTCTCTCTTGACGGATTGCGCGAGGATGCCGTCGAGGACAGCATGGAACGGGATGAGGTGCTCTCTCTTTCCTCTTCGTCCGTGGACGGATGCGTGAGCGTGCCGCGCGCGGTGGAGGGATGAAGATGGAGCAGGTGTTAAAAAGAAGCCTGACGGAGCATCGCTCCGCCCTGGATCGGGGAGAGTATTCCGCGGTTGAGCTGACGCGCGCCTACCTCTCCTCCATCGAGCAGCAAAATCGGGAGCTCGGTGCGTTTTTGTACGTAGATGCGGAAGGGGCACTGGAGAGCGCCGGGGAAAGCGACCGAAGGATCGCGGAAGGAAGTGCGCGCAGCGTGCTTGAGGGGATTCCCTATTCTCTCAAGGACAATATTTCCGCCAAAGGACTTCCCATGACCTGTGCGTCACGGATTCTGGAGGGATACGTAGCGCCGTACGATGCTACCGTGACCGATCGACTGCGACGGGCGGGGGCTGTGCTGCTCGGAAAAAACAATATGGATGAATTCGCGATGGGAAGCACGGGTGAGCTTTCCGCCTACGGAGCGGTCAGAAATCCCGTGAATGCCTCGCGTGTGTCGGGAGACTCTTCGAGTGGTTCTGCGGCGGCGGTCGCCGCGGGCTTGAGTGCCTTCTCCTTGGGGACGGATACGGGAGGATCGGTGCGTCAGCCCGCCGCCTTTTGCGGTGTACTCGGGCTCAAGCCCACCTACGGACTTCTTTCCAGGTACGGTGTGGCGGCTATGGCGTCCTCTTTGGACTGTGTGGGACTTCTTGCTCACTCGTCGGAGGACTGTCGCGCGCTTCTTTCCGTGCTTTCGGGAAGGGATGCAAGGGACGCCACCTCCTTCGATCCCGTGCCGCACGAGAGGGAGCATGCGCCGTTGCGCGTCGCTGTGGTCGGTGGCATGGACGGATGCCTTTCGGAGAGCGTGGGACGTGCTTTGGAGGGGGCTGCTCGCACATTGGAGGCTCGCGGCGCGCGTTGCCGCGAAACGTCGCTCCATGCGCAACGGAGTGCCCTGGCGGCATATACGGTGATCGCCGCGACCGAGGCATCCTGCAATCTCTCGCGCTATGACGGCATCCGATTCGGAAGACGGGAGGCGGGGGAGACGCTGACCTCTCTTTATGAGAACAGCCGTTCGCTTCTTGGCGATGAGGTCGTGCGTCGGATTCTTTTCGGGATCGATATGCTTTCGGGGGACAACCGTGAAAATTATTATCTGCGCGCGCTCCGTGTGCGCGAGGAGATCGGGAGAAGCATGCGGGAGACGTTTGCACAATACGATCTGATCCTCTCTCCCGTCGCTCCGACGGTCGCGTTCCCCTGCGGAACGCATCCCACACGGGAGGAACGCAGATTTGCCGATACGTGTACCGTGTATGCCAGTCTTTCGGGACTTCCCGCAATTTCCGTTCCCGTCGGTCATGACCGCGACGGACTTCCGCTTGCGGTTCAGCTTTGCGCCGCCGAACAAAATGAGGAATTGCTTCTTTCCTCGGCAAGGGTACTGACGGAGGGAATGCGGCATGGATAAAAAGAGAGTGGACAATACAAATTACAGTGCTTACGAGGCGGTGATCGGACTGGAGGTGCATGCGGAGCTTCGCACCGAATCCAAGATCTTTTGCTCGTGCTCCACGCGCTTCGGCTCTCCCCCAAATACGCAATGCTGCCCTGTATGCCTGGGGCTTCCGGGGGCAATGCCCTCACTCAACCGCCGCGCGGTGGAGCTTGCCGTGATGGCGGGACTGGCATTGGAGTGTGAGATCTCGCCCCTTTGCCGCACCGACCGAAAGCAGTATTTTTATCCCGATCTTCCCAAGGGCTTTCAGATTTCGCAGGCAGAGTACCCCCTGTGCTTCGGGGGCGCGCTGCGGATTCCGTCCCCGTCGGGGGAGGAACGAAAGATCCGCATCAAGCGGATTCACATCGAGGAGGACGCGGGAAAGCTGACGCACGAGGAGGGGGTGACGCTGGTCGATCACAACCGATGCGGTGTCCCTCTGATCGAGATCGTTTCCGAGCCCGATCTCAGAAGCGGAAAGGAGGCGTCGGCATATGCCGAGGGCTTGCGCGCGGTGCTTGTGTGCGCGGGGATTTCGGATTGCCGCATGCAGGAGGGATCTCTGCGCTGTGACGTCAACGTCTCGGTAAGAAAAAAGGGAAGGGAAGGGCTCGGTGTTCGTACCGAGATCAAAAATATCAACTCCTTCTCCTTCATCGAGCGCGCGATCGTCTTTGAAACCGAGCGGCAGATCTCAATCCTGAATTCGGGCGGCAAGGTGGTTGCCGAGACGCGCCGATACGATGAAAAAAGCGGAGAGACGGTTCTGATGCGAACCAAGGAAAGTGCCGAGGATTATCGCTATCTTGCCGAGCCCGATCTTCTCCCCCTTTGCATGACACCCCTTGATCTTGCGCGCCTGAGGGCAGCGCTTCCCGAGCTTCCCGCAGCGCGCGAGAAGCGACTGTCCGAGGAGTTCGGACTCTCCTGCGAGGAGGCGCATCTTCTGGTCTCCGATATGGCGCTTGCCGATTATTTTGAGGAAGCGGCAAGGCATGCGGGCTCTGCGCGAACGGTGTTGAATCTTTTGCTCTCGGAGCTTTTGCGCCTTTGTTCGAGAGATCCCTTTTCCTCTCCCGTGTCTCCCATGCGGCTTTGTGACCTTGCCGATCTTTCCTTTGAGGGCGTGATCAACAATGCCACCGCGAAAAAGCTTCTCTTGCGTCTTGCCAAGGAGGACTTTTCACCGCGCGAGGCGGTCGAGGCGGAGGGGCTGGCGGTTCTTCGCGAAAAAGCGGTGCTTTTGCCCTTGGCAGAGCGCGCGATCGAGGAAGCCCCCGGGGCGGTCGAAGCATATAAAAAAGGAAAGTCGGCATCTCTCGGAGCATTGGTGGGACGTGTGATGTCCCTGACGGGGGGACGCGCCGACGCGGAAATGACCTCGTCGCTTCTGTTGGAGCTGATCAATAAGGAGAATTGAAATGATCTATGAATTTGCGCCGCAATTTCCCAAAAAACGGGAGCGGCTGTTATGTCTGTTTTTCCTCTTTCTCGGAGCGGTTCTGTTTGCAAGCTCGTATATTCCGGGCGTGAGTGCGCGTTGGGTGTTCCAGCTTTTGGCGGTTGCCTCCTTCAGTGCGATGATCCTCTTTCTCGGGACGTATCTGATGCGACGGTACGTCTACACGGTGGAGGAGAAGGAGGGGGAAGTTCCCGACTTTATCATCACGGAGTATTACGGAAGAAGCAGAACCGTGGTCTGTCGCGTCTCTCTTTCCTCTGTGCGTTCTTGCGTTCCTTATGAAAGAAAAAAGAAAAAGGAGCTTTTGAAAACGGAGGGAAAACGGCATCTCTACGTTTATACGGGGGTGCTGTTTGATGAAACGCAGTACCTTCTTCGGATCGAGGCGCACGGCGAAGAGCTTTTTCTCCGCATTTGTGCCGATCACGGGCTTTTACGTTTTCTTGAGGGCTCGATGGAATCATAAAACAACAATATTTGTCCGTTCTCTACCAAAAAGTGTCTTGAAATACCGCATAAATTGTCTTATAATTAAATCAAGGAACATATCTGTTCTCAAGAGATTAACAGTAAGGAGATATCAAAATGGCTTATCCTGTTGCGATTCAGGTTTATTCCGTCAGAGACGATGCGGCAAAGGATCTTTATGCGACGCTGAAGGAGCTCAAGAGCATGGGCTACGATGGCGTGGAGTTTGCGGGCCTTTACGGTAACAGCCCCGAGAAGATCAAGGAGATGTGCGAGGAGCTGGGACTTGTTCCGATTTCCGCTCACGTTCCCTACCTTGATATGGTGGCAGATCCCGAGGGCGTTCTTTCCGCCTATGCAACCATCGGATGCAAGTACGTTGCGGTTCCGTATCTGACCGAGGAGTACCGTCCCGGCACACCTCGCTTTGCAGAGGTGATCGAGAACGTCAAGATGCTCGGCGCCGTTGCCAAGAAGCTGGGGATGCAGCTGCTTTACCACAACCACGATTTTGAATTTACGAAGATTGACGGCAAGTACGCATTGGATATCCTTTACGACAGCGTATCCGAGGATCTGCTCAAAACCGAGCTGGATACCTGCTGGGTGAACGTCGGCGGTGAGAACCCCGCGGAGTATCTTCTCAAGTATGCGGGACGCGCTCCCGTGGTGCATTTGAAGGATTTCGTCGGTTCGAAGTCCGAGAATATGTACGAATTGATCGGTATTGAAAAGAAGGCGGAGAAGGCAAGCGAGCAGTTTGAGCTTCGCCCCGTCGGAAGCGGAAAACAGGATTTTCCCGCCATTCTCGCAGCTTCCGAGAAGGCAGGTGTCACCTGGGTGATCGTCGAGCAGGACAATCCCTCCATGGGACTGACGCCCCTGGAGTGTGCCGCAAAGAGCCGCGCTTATCTGAAGAGCATCGGCTGCTGAACAGAATTCCATTTACGTTAAAATATATAAACGGAGGATTTTATCATGGGATTGGATGATTTTAAGAAGAACCAAGAGAAAAAGGTGATCGATACCACCAAGAAGGTGCGCGTCGGTATCATCGGTACGGGTTGGATCGCAGAAGCACACATTGCCTCCTATCTTCGTCAGCCCGACGTTGAGATCGTTGCCGGCGCAGACCTCATTCCCGGCAAGGCAAAGGCGTTCTTTGAGAAGTTCGGCGTTGAGGGTGTAAAGACCGATTACGCCTCTCACAAGGAAATGCTTGCGGACAAGAGCCTGAAGCTTGACGCGGTTTCCATCTGTACCTACAACCGTCAGCATGCACAGCCCGCGATCGATTCCTTGAACGCAGGTGTGAACGTGCTTTTGGAGAAGCCCTTCACCGTAACCCTTGACGAGGCAGTTGAGGTGATCAAGGCAGAGAAGGCAAGCGGCAAGATCCTTTCCATCGGACATCAGCCCAGAATGGATGCCAATATGCAGATGATCAAGAAGATCTGCCAGTCCGGACAGCTCGGTAAGATCTACTACATCCAGACCGGTGGCGGTCGCCGCCGCGGTATCCCCACGCCCTTCGGTACGACCTTTATCGAAGATAAGACCGCAGGTCTTGGCGCATTGGGTGACATCGGATGCTACTCTCTCGATATGGTGCTCAACGCAGTCGGCAATCCCAAGCCCTTGACGGTTTCCGGTTACAAGTCCAACTTCTTCGGCACCGATCCCAACTACAGCAACTACGTCAAGACAGGACATCCCGAATACGCATCCCTCTTCGGTGTGGATGACTTTGCGGCTGCATTCGTCCGTCTTGAGGGCGGTATCATCCTTGATTTCCGCATCGCATGGGCAATGAACCTTGACACCGCAGGCGACACCATCATCATGGGTACGAAGGGAAGCCTTCGCATTCCTTCCACCGAGTGCTGGAACGGTACTGTCGGCGGCGCTATGACCATCTATCACGAGGTTTGCGGTGAGCAGACCGAGACCACCGTTCCGATCATCAAGATGGAAGAGAACCTCTTCGATCTCAAGATCCGTACCTTCATGGACGCTGTGAAGGAAGGCGGAAAGGCTCCCGTGCCTTCCTCCGAGATCCTTTACAACCAGGCAATCATCGACGGTATTGCAAAGTCTGCCGAGGCAGGCAAAGAAGTTGAGATCGTGATTCCCGAAATCTGATCCGACGGAATGAAAATCAAATAAACCCGAGGGTTGTACAAGCAATTTTAGCTTGTGCCACCCTCGGGTTTTGTTATTTCGCTGTACGTTCTCTCTCCCATATAATAAAGGAAGAGAGGGAAGAGGGGGTGGAACGCGGAACGGAAGCTCTTTTTGCCTTTCTTTGTATGAACAGAAAAATGAGAGCTTTTGTGACTCTGCATGGAAATGTCGTACATATTGTCGCTCACTTTTTTTGCGTTTTGATAAAAATGTGACGAAAGTGATAAAAAATCAAAAAAACCTATTGACAAAAGTCTTTTCGGATGGTATAATATGCAAGCTGCCGCCAAAGAGGCAGCGAACCGCGAACCGATCGGCGAAAGCCTTGGAAAAAAGTTTGGAAAAAAGCGAAAAACTTTTCAAAAAGGTATTGACAAGCCGGTAGGAAAGTGGTATAATAATCGGGCTGCCGCAAAAACGGCAGAGATGATCCTTGAAAATTGAACAACAAGAGAGAAGTACAAAGCATATAAAAGTATGTGCAACGGATCTCGAACAATTCAAACGAGAATACTACTCA
>JAZSMX010000117.1:0-28561 GCA_045536125.1 Eubacteriales bacterium
CCTCACAACCTCGGTGAGGTCATTGATGCTACTATCTACCGCATGGATAACCCCGAGAGCACGGTGGACGACCTGATGGAATACATCAAAGGTCCCGATTTTCCGACGTATGCAACCATCTACGGTGTCAACGGCATCAAATCCGCGTATCTGACGGGTAAGGGACATATCATGGTGCGTTCCCGTGCCACGATCGAGGAGGATTATCACCGCATTATATTTACGGAGATTCCCTACGGTGTCAATAAGAGCATGCTCTGCGAATCCATTGCGGCATGTGCAAAGGAAAAGAAGATCGACGGCATTACCGATCTGCGCGACGAATCGGGCAGAGACGGTATGAGAATCGTGGTGGAGTACAGAAGGGATGCGAATGCCCAGATCGTGCTCAATCAGCTTTATAAGTACACCCAGCTTCAGGATACCTTTGCGATCAATATGCTGGCGCTTGTCAACAACGAGCCGAAGGTGCTCAACCTGCCCACCATTCTGGATCTTTACATTGCCCACCAGGAGCAGGTGATCATTCGCCGTACCCAATTCGATCTTGAAAAAGCCAAGGCAAGAGCGCATATCTACGAGGGATATAAGATTGCCCTTGACAATATCGACGAGATCGTTCAGATCATGAAGACCTCTCCCTCCATTCCCGAATCCAAGGTGACCTTGATGGAAAGATTCGGTCTTTCCGATATCCAGGCACAGGCGATCGTCGAAATGACGCTCGGTAAGCTGACGGGCATGGAAAGAGATAAGATCGAGGATGAACTGTTAAGACTTCACCTTCTCATCGCGGAATTGGAAGCCATTCTTGCGGATATGGGCAAAATCAGACAGATCATCAAGGACGAGATGAGTGAAATCAAGAAGAAGTACGCGGACGACAGAAGAACCGACATTCTTCCCGCCGAGCACGAGATCATTCTTGAGGATCTGATCGAGCGACACAACTGTGTCATTACGTTGACGCATGCAGGCTATATCAAGCGTCTTCCCGCATCCACCTATTCCGCGCAGAACAGAGGCGGAAGAGGGATCATCGGTATGGCAACCAAGGAAGAGGACTATATTGAAAACGTGCTTGCCGTCAACAGCCACTCCTATCTGATGATGTTTACCAATACGGGTAAGGTGCAGATGAAGAAGGCATATATGATTCCCGAAGCGGGAAGAACCGCAAAGGGACAGAATATCGTCAATATTCTGGAGCTTTCGGAGGGTGAAAAGATCACCTCCTGCATCAGCGTCAACGAATTTACCGAAAACGAATACCTGACGATGGTCACGAGAAACGGTGTCATCAAGAGAACGCTCCTTTCCGAGTATGAGTACCAGAGAAAGGGCGGTAAGATCGCCTTGAATCTGGACGAGGGAGACGAGCTTTTGTACGTCGTCAAGACGGACGGCACGTGTGAGCTTCTGATCGCGACCGAGCAAGGACAGGCAATCCGCTTTGCGGAGGAGGGTGTCAGACCCTTGAGCCGTACGGCAAGAGGTGTCAGAGGCATCAGCCTGCGTGACGGAGACTTTGTCAAGGGTGTCTGCGTTGTGGAAGAGGGGAAGGATCTTCTCTGTATTACCTCCAACGGATTCGGTAAGCGCAGTCCCTTTGATAACTTCCGCTTGATGAAGCATCGCGGCGGATTTGGCGTCACCTGCTACAATCTGACCGAAAAGAGCGGAGAATTGACGGGAATCGCTGCTGTGGATGACAGCATGGATATCATGATGATCACCGATTCCGGTACGATCATCCGTACTCCCGTGGAGGGCATTCCCACACGCTCCAGAAGTGCGGGCGGTGTCATTGTCATGAGACTTGGCGAAGGTCAGTCGCTTGTCAACTTTACCACGGTCCCTCGCGAGGATGAAACCGAAAAAACGGATTATGAAAGCGTTGATGAGGAAGAGATTGTGACGGAAGAGGGATCCGAAGCAGCCATCGAAGAGACGTCCGAGGAAGCTCCCGAAGCTGCCCCCGAAGCACAAGAGCCCACGGTAGAGTAAAATGATGAAAAAAAGCATTGTATGGATATTGAGCGTACTGATTCTGTCGGGGCTTCTCCTTCCCCTATCGGGATGTGCGGCAGCACCGCGGGTGGAGGAGCTTTATGACAGGGTGGTATTCCTTGTCGAGGAATCTGCCGAGATTAACACCGTGATTTACGGACCGGGGCTTCCCGTATACGAGCGCGAGAGCGAGTATTGCGAGATGAACCGCGTCTATTTCGGGTTCGATCAAAAGGATCGGTATGAGTATGTAAGAGCGGAAACGAAATTCATCAACGCGGATGAGATCAAGGCACACGCCGAAAAGGTCTACAGCAGCGGCTTTTTGAACGACGTGGTCTATAAAACGCTGTTTGACGGATATGCGATCGAAGACGGCGCGGGCGGCACGGCGTTCGGACTGGCGCGGTATCAGGAATTTTCGGGCAGACTCTGCACCTCGGTCAACGAGGATGAGGACGGAAAGGATCAAAATATTCTGTATACCGCAATGCGTGTTTACGATTACTCCACCATGGAGGTGCTTTCTCTCGGCAGAGAGGACGCGTGCAAGGTAAGGATGAGCACCTTCACGGATGCTGATCCCGACAAGGTAGAGGAAATTGAGCTCTCCTTGGTTTTAGAGGACGGGCAGTGGTATCTGGATTCCTTCGCGGGAGCATAAAAATTTCATGTCCGACGTTTTAAAAAATTATGAAATGAAAAAACGGCGCTCTCAAGCGGTTTGAGAATGCCGTTTTTTCGTTTGATCATGAAACGGTTTTTAAAAATTCCTCTACCTCAAGGGCGGTCGGGATAGAAGCTCCCGCGCCGTGTCGGCTGACGGTGAGAGCGGAGACCGCGGAGGCATATCTGACTGCTTCCGCCATGTTTTTTTGCTCGCAAATGCTTTTGCAAAGCCCACCGATAAAGCTGTCTCCCGCCGCGGTGGTATCCACGACCTTGACCTCGTAAATTCCCTGATAGCGAACCGCTCCGTCCTCCGTATAGGCGCAGCCTCTTTTTCCGAGGGTGATCAGCGCCCCTTTGCAGCCGAGCTCGCAGAGTGCCGCAAGCGCGCGCTCGGTGCTTTCCCCGTCCTCGGGATAGATTCCCGTGATCAGCTGAGTTTCAAACTCATTGGGAATGATGAGATCGGTCAGACGGTAGATTTCGGGATCGGCTTCCTTGACGGGAGCGGGGTTGAGAACAAAGAGCTTCTGATGCTTTTTCGTCATCTGTGCCGCGAAAAGCACGGATTCCATGGGGATTTCAAACTGCATGACCACAATATCCGCCCAATCAAACAAAGCCTTGCGCGCTTCGATCTCACGGGGCGTTACAAAGGCGTTGGCTCCAATGTCAAGAAGAATGTGGTTGTCGCCGCCGCAAACGGTGATCACCGCAGCGCCCGTGGGAGCTTCCACGCGCATGACGTCTGCGCAATCGATCCCAAAGGAACGGAGATTATTGATGGCGAGCTCTCCCGAAAGGTCCGTTCCTACCGCTCCCAGCATTTTGACGTTGCAGCCTGTTTTGGCAAGGGCGACCGCTTGGTTTGCCCCTTTTCCGCCGAAATTCATGGCGAAATCGCTGCCCGTCAGCGTTTCACCGAGCTTGGGAAGTCGGGGAGTGTGAATGACGTAATCGACGTTGATGCTTCCAATGACCAAAATATTTTTCATAAGCACCTCTTATTTCTTGCTCTTGAGCTTTTCGAAAAGGTCACCGTAGATACGGTCGCGGTCAAGAGATCTGACGTAGATGTAATGGGGACGCGCGTTGTCCGAGGAATAGAGTCCGTCCGAGGAAATGACGGGACGGGGAATCGTCACCGTATCACAGCTCTTGGGGCAGATGAGAACCGCGGCAGCGGTTACGTCCCAGATGATGCGGCTGGGAGTGGTAACGCCGTATGCTTCGGCGCGTTCGCACTCCGCGGCGACGTTGGAAACGAGATAATCGCAAAGCGCGTTCTTCCCCTCCAGATGGTATTTCAGCTCCGGAACCGAGGTTCTGAATTCGGTGCAGACACCGAAACAGGGGACTTGAACGAGCGGAATTCCGCTGTCGAATACGACCTGCGCGGCGGCAACGTCCTGACGGAAATTGAATTCCTGATTGTGCCAGTAATGGAGCGCGTGGCCGCCCAACCAGATGACCGCTGTTTTTTTGGAAAGCTCGGGGCACTTGATCAGCGCGGAAGCCACGTTCGTGATCGCGCCGATGGCGATGACGATCACGGGCTCTTCGCTTTCCTTGACCGTGCGGATGATGTTATCTGCGGCGTCCGAAGGGACAGGGGTGTTGCGATCCCTCAAAAACGAGGTCGAACCGCGGTAAACGGGAATGGAGGCGTTGGGATCGACAAGCTCCATCACCCGAAAGATCTCGCGGTAGCTTTTTTCCATGCCGTCCGCGGGAGACGTGGAGCGTTCGTTGAGGAAGGGGGCTGCGTTGACGGAAAGAAGCTCGATCCGTTCCTTTGCCAGCATGCAGTATGCAAGACAAAATTGATCGTCCACCTCGTTGTAGGTGTCCGTATCGAGAATGATGCGGAGCTTTTTGTCGGAGTTAATCAAGCTTTTGAGCAGATCCTGTGTAAATTCCATGGCGATTCCTTTCCGGGTGAAATTATATTTGATTATTTTTTGTTTTTATGGCGGTTGATATATTCGGAGGGTAAAATTCCGACGTATTTTTTAAACATGTGTCCGAAATGATTCTGATTGTTAAATCCGAAACGGGAGGAAACCTCCGCGATGGTGGAAAAGTCCTTGCAATCGATAAACTCCTTCGCTTTTCGGATGCGATAGACGTTGAGATATTCCTTGAAGGTTTTGTTGAAGCATTTTTTGAACAGGCGGCAAAAATGCTCCGTGGAATACTGACAGTATGCCGCGATCTCGGAGGTGGTGATGTCCTCTGCGAGATTTTCCTCGATGTACGCGCTGACACGGTTCATGAAATCGAACATGTAGGAGGAATCCTCTGTTCT
This sequence comes from Eubacteriales bacterium, assembly GCA_045536125.1. Classification (GTDB taxonomy): domain Bacteria; phylum Bacillota; class Clostridia; order Oscillospirales; family CAG-272; genus UMGS1865. The sequence continues at coordinate 4,988 of JAZSMX010000117.1, forward strand.
GCTGTAGCACAAATCGAACTTGACGAGGTGAGAATAGAGAAGAACGATGTGAGAAAACGCTTCGATCGCCCAACCCGCTTCGTTTTTTTCGTAAAGGGAAACGATGAAGTCGATTTCCTCGGAAAGCCGTGCTGCAGCGGGGTGCGTGGAGGGGATGTGATTTTCAAAGACGAGTGCCTTGAGATCCGCAAAGAAGTGGTTTTCGCCGTCCGCGCGTTCGGGAGGAAAGAAATAGTGCGGACGGAAGGCAAGCGAGGTTCTTGAAAAGGCAGCCGTCTGATTGGAAAGGAAAATCCCGTGCGCTTCAAAGGCGTTGAACAAAAGGACGTCCCCCGGGCAAACCGAAAAGGAGCGGTTGTTGACGACCACCGTGGCTGTTCCCTCATCGATGCGCAGCAACTCCAGTCCGTCGTGATAGTGATACGGAGAAAACGTATATTCCGTGTCCGTCGCGCTTGTGATGATTTTAAGGATCGATTTTTCCAAGGTCATAAAGGCGTCGCTTTTGGAAAGCATGGGAATGATGCGACCGTCCTCAAAGCGATCCTTGTGTAGAAAGAGGGGAAGATACGAAAAAAAGGGCTCTGTATGAGACTTTGAAGAGAGCATACCATCCTCCTTGAACGTTCGTATGACATCATTGTACCATCTGCCTTGTAAAATGTCAATATAAAAACGTCAAAAATCAAATTAGAACGATAAAAAAGGAGAAACAAGGAATATGTGAATAATTACCAAAATCAATTTTTCATTCAAGAATATCAATGCACCTATATAAAAGTGAGGAAAAACATGATAGAATGAATGAGTAAAAAGCATCTTGTACGGCAAACGGGACCTGCTGTACGTGATCGATGAAAAGGAGACGCTTTGATGAAGAAAAGAGTATTGGCAATGCTTCTGCTGCTTTCCTTGCTGCTTGGAATGCTCGGATGCGAGGAGCAGCCTGTTTCGGATGTGACAACGGATGCGGAAACGACAGAGGATGCGGGAGACGAGAACACGGATGAGGAAGAAGTGACGTCCGAAGAAGAGGATTCCTCGTCAGTCTCGGGAGACCCGTCAAAGGAGGAAGAAAAAGAACCCGAAAAGGGGGAAGAAATTCCCTCTCTTGAAAACGTGGTGAACCTTGCGGCGCTGGATGCGCGTGAACATCCTCTTTATCAGATTGTTTACAATATTGAGGAGGGGGAATATGCCAAGGAACAGTGTGAGACACTGGCAAAGGACATTCAGAAAACAACGGGTGTCGCGCTTCCCGTGCTTCACTCTTCTGAATCTACAAAAAATCAATATGAGATCACGGTCGGAACGGTTGCCCGTGCGGAAACGGTCGACGTCATCAACGGAATCGAATTGAAGGACGGAGATTTTACCGTTCGTACGGTCGGCACGCGCGTTCTGATCTATGCCAAAACGCAGCATGCCCTGACCTCGGCGATTCATTTCTTCATGGATGAGCTTGCAGAGAAGCACGAAAAAATTGCGGTGTACGGAATTGATGAGGATACCGAGTTCACCTATGAGCATCGGAAAAACGGGGAGACGGCGGTCGTCGGCTTGTCGGAGGATGAGACCTGCTTTGAGTTTTCGCTTCCCACGGAATCAAGAATGAATACGCATGTTCGTCTTTCCTTTACGGGGAATTCGGCTTGGAGAATACAGACGAAGTACAGAAAAGGGCTTGATTTCGAGGATACGGGAGCATCACAGCTTCTGGCATATACGTTGGGGGAACACGAGCTTGGAACGACGGACCGTCGCTTTTACAGAGAAAAGCTGTCCGTGACGAAGGGGAACGGCACGTATACTCTGACCGCGCCCGATCAAAGCTCCGCCGTCATTGATACAAAGGATGCGTCGATCACCTTTTATACTCCGAAGGGTGCTGTGGCAAATCAGATTGTGAAGCTGGAGCACAATGAAAAGGGAAGCTCGGTGACAGGGCTTCTGAATGAGGGAGAGGCGGTGTACGGCACAGGAGAGCGCTTCAACGGTGTCAACCAACGCGGAAAGAAAATCGAAATGTTTACCAAGGATCTGTGGAGTCGCGCGGACGCCTGCTATATCGCGATCCCGCTTCTTTGCCTCTCTCGCGGATCGGGAATCTTCCTTAATATATATGAGCATATGTTCCTCAGTCTCGGTGTTCCCGGCAGCGAGGATCAGTGGAGTGCCGAGATCACGGGTGCGGGAATCGACTGTTACGTTTATACCACGGAGAAGATCGCCGACGTCATCGACGGATATTCCAAGCTGTCGGGATATGCCGAAATGCCCGAGGAATGGACCTACGGAATGATCGTTTGTGCATATAGCCCGGATCTGTCGGAGAAATGGACGGCGGATATCACACCGAGCAGCGACGGCCGCGGCGAGGGAATTTATGAAATGATTGCCAACATGGAGGCAAACGATCTTCCCTGGACGGGAGTGCTTGCCGAGGCATGGGGACCCTACGAAGCGGGGAAGCACCGTGATCTGAAGGAGCTGTGCGACTACGTACACTCCTTGGGCAAGAAATTTTTGGTCTATATCCGAGTGGGAGATGTTTCGGGCAGAATGAGTGGCTTCACAATCAATTACTTGCTGAAGCAGACGCTGCCGAGCGGAGCACTTTCTTACAATCTCCCCGATACCACGGCAGATACCAATAACCCGGACGTCGGAACAGCGAAAAAGACGCACATATACATCGACGTGACCAATCCTTTGGCAGTGGAATGGTTCTATGGGGAATATTGGGACATGCTGTCCAACGAGATCGGTGTGGACGGAGCGAAAATCGACTTCTGCGAAACGCTCCCCGAAAATTACGAATTGAACTATTTCGACGAAAATGTTCCCACAGCGGGCTCGCATCACTGGTATCCCACGGCATTCTGCACCATGTTCTGGGACATGATTTCCCAAAAGCCCGATAGCGGCATGTGCTATACCCGCGGCGGTGGCATCGGCTCTCAGCGAGCGCCCTATATGTGGGCGGGAGATCAGATTCGCTACTGGCCGGGATTGGACTATCAGGTCAAGGCGATCCTGTCCGCAGGTCTTTCGGGACTTCCGTTCTTGAGCTACGATATGTCCGGATATCAGTACGGAAACAGCAAATACATGAATATCGATTACGAGTCGGAGGTATTTCTGCGCGGCACGCAGTTCAGCGCGTTCACCGTATGCATCCAGACGCACGGAAAGGTTCGCCGCGCGTATCAGTTTGAAAGCTACGAGGTCACGCGCGAGATTCCAAAGCTCGATCCCACGGGAGAGCCGATGATGGACGGTGACGGAAATCCGATTACGGAAACGGTGGTGGTCGTGCCGCGAGGAACGTACGGCTACGTGACCGACATCTACCGCGCATATACCAAGCTGCACGAGCACCTGACTCCCTATATCACCGCGCTCCTGGAGGAGTCCTGTAAAACGGGAATGCCCGTGATGCGCCATCTGATTCTCGGATGGCAGGACGATCCCACCGTGCACGGGATTGAGGATCAGTTTATGATGGGAGACGCCTTCATGATCGCGCCGATTCTGACCTCCGCAAACGGAGGAGCGACGGTTGGGCGCAGAGTATACCTGCCGGAGCTTGAAAACGGAGCGCAGTGGAAGGATCTGAATACGGGAATCCTGTACGATGGCGGTCAGTGGGTAGAGGTAAGAGCCAATATCGCACAAATTCCTTCCTTTTATAATACGGGCTGTAAGGAGGCACTGGGGCTTGTGGACGGAATCATGGAGCTTTACGATTATGCGGAGAGCATGATTCCTTGAAAATGTGCTGATATCAATTTTGATCCAAAAGATGTCAATCCGGATATATACAATTGCTTGTAAAAATGATACAATAAAATGAGTAAAAGACGCCTTGGTTTTGTGATTTTGTCAACATTTTGTTCTAAATTTGGGTAAAATGTATAAAAAAACGAGATCACAAAGGCATTTCAGAAGGGGTTCTTGTCGTTTGTTTGTGTGTTCTGCACAAAAAAAGACAGGGAGTCTTTCTGTTGGCGACCTTTTTTACGGTGCAGTTTGATGAATGTCTCAAGCAAAACAAAGGAGGAGAGAACATGAAAACAAAGCTGATTGCGGCGGTGTTGCTGTTGGCAATGCTGTTGGCGTCGTTCGGCTGTACGTCACCCGAGGTGGATGAAGAGGGATCCGAATCCACGTCTGTCGAGGAGAGCGTCAGCGAAAGCGTACCGGATGCGGGGGAGGAAGAGCCTACCGAATCGACGGTGCTTGATCTGGGTGCGGTGGATGAAGAGGGCAAGCCTCTTTATCAGATCGTATACAACCCCCAGAAAGCGGACAGCAAGAACCGCTTGCAGGAGCAGTGTGAGGCACTGTCTGCGGATATTGCCGACGTCACGGGTGTTGAACTTCCCATCGTAACGTCCACGTTGGCAGCCCGCGACAATCCCTACCAGATTCTTGTCGGTAACTGCCTGTTGTCGACGGACGTGGCAAACACGGTTCAGAGCGGTAAGTATTTCTTTGAGACCGGTGACTTTTTGATCATGACGATCGGTGAGCGGTTGGTTATCTATTCGACCTCCGACTACGCGTTGGCTTCCGGTGTGATTTACTTCACCGAGCAGATCGCGAAGAAGGAAGCGCTTGCAAAGACCTATCAGGTCGATAAGGATTATGAGTTTTTCTATCATCCCGAGGAGAATCCCGAGGTGTCTTTGGAAGCGAGCGAGGACGGTTATTTTGTAAACATCACACTCGACAACGGTCACGGGATGAATACCTACGCACGTATTTCCTATACGGGCAACAACGGTTGGAGAGTTCAGACCAAGTATCTTGAAAAGGATGAATTCAAGGACGACGGTGCGGCACAGGTTCTGGCGTACACCATGGGTGAATACGAGCTTGGCACCGAGGATGATCGCTTCTACAAAAAGAAGATCACCACGAAGACCGAGGGCGACGTTCTGACCGCCACCTCTCCCGACGGAGACTACGTGACGGTCAATAAGAAGAATTTCCGTATCGACTTCTACACGAAGAGCGGCAAGCTTGCCTCCAGCGTGACCAACATCACACACAACGCGGGAGGAAGCTCGATTTCCGGTGCACTGGAAAAGGACGAAGGCATTTTCGGTACCGGTGAAAGAATGAACGGCGCGAATCAGAGAGGCAACGAAATCGAGATGTTCTCCGCGGACATCTGGTCGCAATCGCATGCGTGCTACATGGTGATTCCGTTGCTTTCCTCCACCCGTGGCTCGGGGATGTATTTCAACATTTATGAGCATATGATCCTTGACCTCGGAAGAACGAATTCCGATACCTGGACTGCATTCATCACGGGTGCAGGCGTTGACTGCTACTTCTACACGACCGAGCAGATCGAGGAAGTGATCCACAATTACACACGTCTGACAGGAAATGCTGGTACACCCGAGGAATGGACCTACGGTATGCTCGTCTGTGCATACGGTCCCGACCTTTCCCAGAAGTGGACGGATGACGTAACGCCGAGTGAAGACGGCAGAGGCGAGGGCGTATATAACATGATCGCCAACATGGAAGCCAACGACCTTCCCTGGACGGGTGTCCTTGCCGAGGGTTGGGGCGGCTATAACGCTTCAAAGCATCAGGATCTGAAGGAGCTTTGCGATTACGTACACTCCTTGGGTAAGAAGTTCCTCGTTTACATGCGTGTCGGTGGTGCAAGCGCTTCGATGGAAGGCTTCAAATCCTCCTATCTGCTGACGCAGACACTCTCCAACGGAAACCTGAACGAGAGCCTTCCCGATACCACGGCGGGCACGAACAACCCCGACGTGGGTACCAGTACAAGAGGTCACGTTTATCTGGACTTTACCAATCCCGATGCAGCGACATGGTTCTATGATGAGTACTGGGATATGCTGTCCAACGAGATCGGTGTGGACGGATGTAAGATCGACTTCTGCGAAACCCTTCCCGAAAACTACGAATTGAACTATTTCGATGAGAACATTCCCACGGCAGGCTCTCACCACTTCTACCCGACCGCCTTCTGTGCGATGTACTTTGATATGATTTCCTCCAAGCCCGACAGCGGCATGTGCTACACGCGCGGTGGCGGTATCGGCTCTCAGCGCGCTCCCTTCATGTGGGCGGGCGACCAGGAGCGTGACTGGTCCGGTATTAACTATCAGCTGTCCGCGGCACTTTCCTCCGGAATGTCCGGTGTTCCCTTCATGAGCTACGATATGTCCGGCTACCAGTACGGAAGTTCGCCGGCAGGCAGTAGCGTTGGCTATGAAGCAGAGGTTTTCCTGCGCGGAACGCAGTTCTCCGCATTCACCGTTTGTATCCAGACGCACGGAAAGGTGCTCAGATCCTACCAGTTCACAGGCCTTGAAGCCTTCAAGGTGGGCAGCGACGGAAAGAAGATTCTCAAGATTGAGGACGGTAAACCCGTGACGGAGCCGAGACGGGATGCCGAGGGTAACCAGCTCATGGTGACGGTTCCCAAGAGGGATAAAGACACGGGTAAGATCGTAAGAGATAAGAATGGCAAGATCGTATTCGAAACCATAGAAGCTTACGATTACGTATATGAGACCGAAACGAGAGTGGAAGCAGGTGAATACAGCTTCGTCACCGACATCTACCGTGCATACACCAAGCTGCACGAGCACCTGACGCCTTACATCACCGAGTTGAGCGAGGAGGCGTGCGAGACGGGCAATCCCGTGATGCGCCACCTGGTGCTCGGATGGCAGGATGATAAGACGGTTTACACGATCAACGACCAGTTCATGCTGGGTGACGCATTCCTCGTAGCTCCCGTTCTGACAGCACTCGGTACGGTCAGTGACCCCAACCTCAACGGTGTGGAAAAGCGTGATATCTATCTGCCCGAATTGCCCGAGGGTGAATACTGGATCGACCTGAACGCTTACAACGATCCGACCAAGACCGAAGCGGATTGGAAGCTTGAGGGCGGACAGTGGCTCCGTGACGTGAAGGTCAGCATCGCGCAGATGCCCACCTTCTACAACACGGCATCCGATTCCGCAATCGCCGAAACCCTGGTTGACGGCATCGCAGAGATCTACGACTACGCAGAATCGATCGAGATTCCTGCGGCAGAGGCAAAATAATTCCGACGAAACGCCCATGCTCCGCATTGCTTTTGGCGGTGCGGAACAGGGCGAACGGATCAAACATTGAAAGAAACAATGGAGGAATAAAAATATGAAAAAGTTACTGTTGGCAATGCTGATGCTTGCATGTATCATCACGATGGTTGCCTGCGGCGGTGACGGAGAGGGAGCGGAATCCACCGACGGATCGGAGGAAGTAACGACTCCCGCAGAGGATGCATCGACGGATGCGCCCGACGCTTCCGACGTACCCACGATTTCCTACGAGGGCGACGTCACCGTGATTTCCGGTGATGCCGATCCCGATAAGTCCACCGGTCTCAATAAAAAGATTTCCGCAAAGAAATATTCCGGTAACACCGAGCTTTCCGGTGTGATTAAGATTGCTGAGGGCGTTAAGTCCGTTGAGAAGGGTGCCTTTGAAAACTGTGTCAACATCACCAAGGTGATCTACCCCGAATCCATCCGCGACATCGTCAGTGATTCGTTCAGAAACTGCACGTCGCTGGAGGAAATTGAGATTCATTCCAACATCAAGCTGCTGGGAAACAACGCGTTCAAAAACTCTCCCGTCAAGATCGTCACCTGTGCGGACGGTCTGGAGGAGTTTGACGAGTGGAATTTCTCCGCACTCACTCAATTGACCGAGATCCGCTTCGGAAAGGGCATCAAGGAAATCGGCAACAACGCATTCAAGGATTGCGCGACGCTTGAAACCATTGCCATTCCGGAAACCGTGACCAAGATTGGCGCAAACGTATTTAACGGTTGTACCTCCCTTAAAAACATCACTCTTCCCGAGGGCTTGACCGCAATCGGTGCGGGCTCGTTCAGCAACTGTGCAAGCCTTACGGAGCTTGATCTTCCCGACGGTCTTACCTCTCTTGGTGACAGTGTGTTCAGCGGCTGTATTTCCTTGAAGGCGCTTGCGCTTCCCGAGGGCATCAAGACGCTGGAGGCAAAGACCTTCTACGGCTGTACCTCGCTCAAGAGCATCGATATGACGCACGTCACCTCGATCGGCTCCAACGTATTTACCCAGTGCGCATCCCTTGAGACCATTGAGTTCCCCAAGACCGTGGATACTCTTGAAGCGGGAATGTTTGAAGGCTGTGTCGCTCTGAAGAAGATCGATATTTCCGCCGTCAAGAAGCTTCCCGACAGAGTTTTCTATAACTGTACCGCATTGGAAGAGGTTGTCTACTCCGAGGAGCTGGAATCCATCGGCTACGAGGCATTCAGAAACACCGCTCTCAAGGAATTCAAGATCCCCGCTACCGTAACGGAAATCGGCTATTCCGCATTCCAGAACACCGGTCTTACCTCCATCGAGATCAAGGGTGTCAAGAAGCTTCCCGACTACATTTTCTATGATTGTAAGCAGCTGGAAAGCGTCACTCTTCCCGCAGATCTGGAAGCGATCGGTATGTATGCGTTCTATCGCTCCGGAATCGAGGAGATTGATCTTCCCTCTACCGTGACCTCCATCGAAACCAACGCGTTTGCAAAGTGCGCTAATCTCACCGCGATCAATCTGAAGAACGTACAGGTGCTTGGAAACCGTGCGTTTGAGGCTTGTACGGCTCTTGAGACCGTTGACCTTGGCGGAGTGGAAGCAATCGGCGAGTATGCATTCTACAGATGCTATGCTCTGGAAGAGATTGATCTCTCCGCTGTTAAGAGCATCGATAACGACGCGTTCCGTTCCTGCACGGCACTTGCAAGCGTTACCTTTACCGATGGCATCGTTGCCATCGCCGACAGTGCCTTCTTCGACTGCCGTGCGCTTGAGACAATCGAAGGAACCAAGGAGCTTAAGAATCTGAAGCTGTTCGGCGACCTGAACGGGGCATTGCTGGATGCCGGTGTGATCGTTTCCGAGGGAACGGCATCCAAGCCGAACTACAACGAAATTATCAACGATCTTCACAACTGGAGCAATCAGTGGATGGCTGAGAACACCTAATTCTGCGCAACCGCATTCCGAACGCAAGCACCTATCGCTTGCGTTCGGGGGCGGAATGAAAAATGAAAGTGAGGCTATCAAATGTTAAAAGAAACATTTTTCAGACTTTTTGCGTTGATCTTGTGCCTTGCATTGCTTGTTCCATGTATTGCGGCGTGTTCGGACGAGGGCGGAGAGGATACCTCCGCATCCGATACGGAAAGTACGCCTTCTTCCGACGGTGCGGAGGATCCCGAAAAGGATCCCGAGGAAGACGCGGAAGAGGAAGATGAGATTGACGTAGAGCCGGTGCTCAGAGACGATTGCTGGTACATCGGCTACAAAAATGTAACAACCTATTCCCTGGTCCGTTCCGAGGATGCGATGAACCTTGTCAAGGCAAAGCTCCTGGAGATCCAGGAAAGCTTCAAGAGATGGACCGCGGCAGATCCTCTGGCAGCATTGGATCCCAATACCGATCACCTTTTGTACGGGGACGCGGGCGCGGATTTCATTTTGATTGAGGATGCGTCGCAGATCACCAACCAGGAGATCGTGATCGGCCAGGTCGGCTTGATCGGACGCGAAGAGATTGAAGAGCGTGCCAAGGAGAAGGAAATCGGCTCTGCTGACTTCTTTATTGAGGTCAGAGAGGATGGCGATATCTGGATTGTCGGCGGCTCGAACACCGCTACGGTTGTTGCGGTTGACTTTGCGATCAACCGTGTGTTCGACGTGAACACCGCGGAGCGCTATATTTGTGTGGAAAAGGGATACAGCTACACCTACCATCATGGGGAGAAGCACGTGCAATCCGAGATCACCAGAAAGGGTGATTACGAATTTGAGTTTGTGCACGGTCCCAACACGATGGCAGACGTATTTATGCGCCTGACCTATTCCACGATGGGTGGCTGGAGACTTCAGAACAAGTATTCCTATACCAGAGGCTTTGACGATACGGGAGCTGCACAGCTTTTGTCCCTTTCGATCGGTGAAGAGCCGAACGTTGGCAAGGAGCTGCTCTCCTATCATACGCAAGAGGACGGATCTCTTAAGATCGTAGCTCCCGACGGTAGCTACGCTGTGATGGTGACCGATCCCTTCACGATTGATTTCTACACCGCGAAGGGCGAGCTTGCACAGTCTGTGATTGAAATCGCCTATACCATGGAGGGCGGTGGCTTGAACATCGCTTCCGTTAAGCTGGATCTGAAAAAGGGCGAGCCGATCTACGGCTCCGGACAGCGCTTTGACGACGTCAACCTTTACGGAAAGAATCTGGTGCTCTATTCGACCGACGTCTGGGATAACCTGATCGGAACGGATAGCAAGACACAGTCTCAGATCACCGTTCCGTTCTTCACGAACGTCAGAGGCTCGGGCGTGTTCATGAACCGCAACGAGTACATGGTGGCAGACATCGGAGATTCCAATCCCATGCGGATGAATCTGATGGTTTACGACGGCTTGATTGACCTCTACGTCTTTACGACGGATTCGATCGCGGATGCGATCTCCCGCTACTGTGACGTCAGCGGAGCGAACGCGATTCCCGAGGATTGGACCTACGGAATGATTTCCTGCCGCGCTTACCCCGATTTTTCGGATAAGGACAGAGTGCTCAGAGTCATCGCCAAGATGGAGCAGTACTCTCTCCCCTGGAACGGTGTTGTGATCCAGGGATGGACGACCTACGACGCGGAAATGCACGAGGAGCTCAAGGAGCTTTGCGATCAGATCCATGCCATGGGTAAAAAGGTCATCGTCTACGTTTCGGTCGGTGACTTCCCGAATGCCGAGCAGTTGGATAAGACCTTGACCGAAGAGGAAACGACCAAGCCGAAGGTTCCTACGGCAAATTACTTTATGACCTATCGAAGCTCGTCAAACAGCGAGCACGTTGCGGGACTGGCGGCTGACGGTAAGACGAAGATCTACGACAGAAAGATTCCGAACTGTGACGCGGAGCTTCTCTCCATCCAGATGCTGGATTCCGAGCAGCTCAAGGCGAACGATTCCCCCAAGGCATTCCACTACATCGACCTGACCAATCAGGAAGCGGTGGATTGGTTCTTCGGAGAGTATTGGGAGACTCTCTTGTACGAGATCGGTGTCGACGGTGCCAAGATCGACCTCGGCTACATGCTTCCCGACACGGCGGGAACTCTGACCATGTCGGATGCGTCGGTGACCACCGAGGGCGCGCACCATTGGTACGCAACTGCCTTTGCGGCAAATCTTTGGAAAAAGATTTCCGAGAAGGCTGACAGCGGTATCGCGTTGGTACGCGGCGGCGGTATCGGTTCACAGCGTCTTTCCTACGTGAGCGCCCCCGATCAGGCGCGCGACTTCAACCGTCTGCAAAGACAGCTGACCGCGATGCTTTCCTGCGGACTTTCCGGCATTGCCTTTACGACCTTTGATATCGGCGGATCGACCTATTCCTTCGACGATATCAAGATGAATCAGGAGGCAGCGATCCTGCTTCGCTCCCTGCAAATGTCCGCCTTCAGCCCTGCAATGCAGACTGCGGGCTCGGGCAAAGAGGTTCGACTTCCTTATGAGTATGCGGAGTACGAGGTAGACGGTGAAACGCCGTATGCTTACGTAACCGAGCTTTACAAAGCGTACAGCATGCTGCACGAGGCACTGGTTCCGTACCTTTCGGAGTGTGCCGTGGAAGCCAATGCGACGGGAATGCCTGTGGTTCGTCACCTGGTTCTTCACTATGCGGACGATTCCAAGGTGTATAACATGAACGACCAGTACATGCTGGGTGATGCGTTCTTGGTAGCTCCCATGCTGCCGACCGACGCGAGCGAGAACGCTTCCCGCGACATCTACCTGCCCGAGGGTAAGTGGCAGAGCCTTCTTGACGGTGAGACCTACGAGGTTGGCGCAAAGGGCATGACACTGAAGGATTACGCGGTTTCCTCTACGTTGATTCCCGTATTCTATAACCTTGAATCGGAATCCGAGGCAGCGCAAGAGGTTCTTGGTGAAGTGGAAGCTGTCTTCGATTACATCAAAACGGTGAAATAATCACCGAAAAGAAAATAACGATCCAATAGGGTGTCGCAAGCGCGAAACGCAATTGCGACACCCTGAATTTATGCTCCTTGGCGACGACGCCCCATAGCCCCCTTGTGTAAAGTGGGGATTGTCATCACGCGCGCCAGCGCATTTCATGTAGCACCGCAACATTTCACGACACCGTCATTTCATGCGCGCCAGCGCATTTCATGTTGCGAAGCAACCTCTTCGGGGAGCCCGCGTGTACAAATGCTTAGCACTCCCATAGTGACTACGCTGTCCCTTGCACACCTTTCCCCAAAATGCACGCGCTCTCCCACCGTCATTTTCTTGCGAAAATGCCACCTCCCTCCCGGAGGGAGGCTTCAAAGCGGCGCGCCCCGGGGGATTGTTCTTCTCTCTTCTCTCTTCTCTCTTCTCTCCTCTCTCTTCTTCTGCCCCCCTCTTGTGTGACGGAAACGTGAGCGTTTTTTGATCCTGATTGTGTTGCGATGCTTTCGGTAGCTTTTTCGAATCAGCAAATGGCAAAATGTACAAAAAAGCGGTTCTTTTTTTGTATCTTTTGAAAGTTGACAAATGAGGATTCTGTGCGGTATAATATAGTAGGTCTATAGCCCTCTTTTTGTCGAGCGGCTATCAGATGCATACGGAGAAAGCCTCCGTATTGCGAAGTTTCTATTGTTTTCAAAAAAACGAAAAAGGAGAAAAATCATGAAAACAACATTGAAGTTGATCGCATTGCTTCTGTGTTTGGTCATGCTCGTTCCGTGCATCGTTGCTTGTCAGGGCGGCGGAGACGGCGAGGGTGACGGCACCGGTGATGCAACCGTATCCGGTTCCGGCGACGGTGATGGTGCTGAGGATTCCAGCGAAAGTGAATCCGAGGTGCAGACCGACAGAGAGGGTAACGTGCTTGCTCCCGAAGTAGGTCTTGATACCTATACCGATCTGGAAGGCTACACCTACAAGGCATACGTGCGCAGTAGCGAATCCGGTAACGGCGCATTCCTTTGTGAGGACTTCTGGGTAAAGGAGTTTTCCGAGGACCCGCTCCAGTATGCGGTTTACGCAAGAAACACCGACATTGAAAACGAGTACAACTGTAAGATCAAGCAGGTGGATTCCAAGCTGGAGTCCCAGTACGATGAAATGAAGAACTTCTATCTTTCCGACGAAAGATATGAGCTTGGCATCGTGCTTGCAATGGACGCGGCAATTTGCGCGACCGCTGCTCTTCTTCTGGACGTTTACTCTCTGGAGAACATCAAGCTTGAAAACGCTACTTACGACCAGAACTCCGTTGAGCAGTTCACCATGGGTGGCAAGCTCTACTACTTCAGTGGAGACATGAATATCTCTCCCTTGGATTCTGCTTCCGTTACGATCTTCAACACCAAGCTTCACAAGGACTATGACTTTGAGAAGCAGCTTGGCGGCGACGTTGCTTACAACGATCCCTACAAGATGGTAGAGGATGGCGACTGGACGGTTGAAAACATGCTCAAGATGGCAGGTATGGTCAACCAGGATAAGGAAGGCGACGGCGGTGTGCTGGACGCTACCCTTGGTGATACGGTTGGTTACTATCAGTATGCCGCTTCCGCACAGTACTACTGGTTCGGCTGCGGTGCACGTCTTTCCGAGCTTGAGGATATTGAGGACGGCGGTTATCCCGCAATTGCCTTCAACAACGAGACCGGTAAAGAGGTCTTCGATCTCCTCTACAAGAGCTTGAACACCAATGTCGAAAATCCCACGCTTCCTTGCGACGGATCCGGCGGAAGAAAAGACAACTATGCAACCGGTAAGACGCTCTTTACCGACATCATTCTCTGGGATATCCGTAAGGTTTACCATCCCGCAGAGTATAAGTACGGTATTCTTCCCATTCCGAAGTTTGATGCGGATCAGGACCGTTACTTCGACGTTGTTTACTATCCTTATGAAACCGCTCACCTTTGGGCTGTTCCCGCAATGTGCGAGAACAAGGACTACGCTTCCTTTATTTTGAACGTTATGGCAGTTCACTCTGCTCGTATCGACAACACGATGGATGCATACTACACGAAGACGCTGGAGCTTTCCGTTGCACAGGATGCAGGTTCTCGTGCAACTCTGAAGATCGTACGTGACAACGTCACCTACGATATCTGCCTCCTCTATGACTGGGGCGATTTCCTCTCCGGTACGCTGTCTCCTCTTCATGGTGCAGCTTCCAACCGTTACAGTGAAGCAACCACTGCTTCTCAGATCGCGTTTGCTGAGGAAGAGATGAATGCAACGTTGCTGGGCTTCAGAGAACCCGCACTTCCCGACAACGAAGAATAAGCTTAACGGCTGTGTCTCACCAATGCTGTTGCTTCGCACTTGAGTGGGAGCGACAGTGAAGAGACTGAGAATGAGGTGGGAAACAGAGCTTCTGTTTCCCACCTTTGTTTCACTTTTAAGCATTCTGCTAAAGTAAATATCCGACCAAGGGATTTTCTTCACGGGAAGATCCTTTTGTCGGGTATTTACGATCAGAAAAGGAGAAGAATCATGAAAAAAACAAGAAGACTTGTTCTTCCGGTCGCGCTGCTTGCCGTGGTGCTTACGGTCGTGTTGATGATCCCCGCGGTCATCATGCCGAGCGTTTCTGCGGCAACCGTTACAACGTATGCAGAGAATACGTTTGAGGACTTGACCGTAGGAGCAAATATCAAAAACGATAGCAGTCATTTTTATAATACTGTGCCTTCTCGCGCAACGGTTCAGGCAGACGGTGACAATAAGGTCATCAAGCTGGAAACCGTTCCTGCGATCGATCAGGGTGCCGCGTGCACTCCCTTCATTGTCATCAGCAGCGGTACGTACAACGTCGTGGACAATGCCGTTACCTACAAGGATGTTTCTTATCCCGTTGAGGAGGATGGCAAGGTTTGGATCAACGGTATCGGGTACGCGATCTACAATGACACCCGCGCAAAGGAGATTCTTGTGGGTGGTGGAAACGTCGACAGGAATATTCAGGTCAAAAACAGCGCGATGAGCTACGAGACCGAGGATAAGGTATACCTCCAGGTAGAGTATTACCTTTCCGAGGATGCCAAGGGCTCTGTCCAGTCGCAGTTCTTTTCGTATTCGTATGACAACGGTGCGGGCGGAAGAACAGATGCCAACTGGTATGACATTTTCCACCTCAAGCTTGACGTGGCAGGTGTTCAGCTCGGTTCCGGCGGTGTGATCAGAAACGTCCTTACCAGAAAGGCGTGGAACACCGTAACGGTGGCAATCGACTTAGATGACGGTAACCGTGAGCTCTACGTAAACAACTGCTTCATTGCAAGCGATAACTGCGGAAAGACGAATTTGACCTTCGCGGAAAACAGCTGGATTGTGGCAAAGCTGAACAAGGGCAGCAGCGTCGATACCGCGTATGACGGCTATATCTGCATCGATGACGCCAAGGCGTGTACGATGACGGATGCAAATGTTCTCACCTATGAAACAGAGGATGCAAGCGGAAATAAGCTGGCGTACGTGGAAGCTACGACCTCTACCGGTAGAGTTGTTGACCACGCATACGAGGGCGCGGATCAGAAATTCTTCTGTGAAAGTGATGAAAATCTTAAGCCTCAGTATCTGGTTCTGGATGACTACTCCGATCTTCTCTATCCCGTAAAGGGCGCTTCCGTGCGTCTTTCTCATGCGGCGGGAATTCGTTTTGCAACGCAGATCAACGTTGACAGAATGGAATCGCTCCTGTCTCTTGAAGAGCGTGATTACATCGAAAGTGTATCGATCGGTACTCTGATCACACCCAAGACATACGTTGAACGTGCCGGTGCGATCACCTTTGAAGCACTGGATGCGCTGAACGTAACCGGTGCGAAGTACGTCAACGTCAAGGCGACCGTTGGACAGTATTATCCCCACCTTCCCGCAGAGGCACTTGAGGAAGGATTTGACGCATATTTCGTCGGATCAATCACCAACGTGAAGCTCGGAAACCGTGATGTAGATTTCTCCGCGGTCGGTTATGCCGAGGTGAAGCTCACCAGTGGCGAAACTGTTCACTTCTATAGCTATGAATATGATTCCGCGTCCATCGGTGACTACTCCAGAAGCGTCGTGGGAGTCGCAGAGGCGGCTTTGAGTGACCAAAACGCCACTTGGACGGAGGAAGAGAGACTGGTGCTTCAGAGCTTTGCAAACGGTGCTCAAAATTTTGAGCTGACCTCCACAAGCATTATCAAAAACGTTCAGTATACCACCAACGAAGTCTTCTTCCAAAACGCGGCAGGCGTATATTGCCGTATGACCTATGAAGGCAAGAACGGTTGGAGATTCCAGGCGAACAAGGAAAGCTACGACGGCTTTGACGAGACGGGTGCAGGTCAGGCGCTCAGCATTTATCTGGGCGAGACCGTAATCGATAAGACCAAGCGTCTCTATCTTGAGGAGTCGAACGGCAAGCTCAAGATCACGGCGGACGGCACGACCACCTACGTGACGCTGGCGACCGCAAGCTCCTTCGATATGTCCTTCTACAGCGGACAAAACAAGCAGGTTTCCCAGGTGACCTCCGTTGCGGTCAATACGCTCAAAGGCAACAGCGTTGCCGATACGGCAGTGGTGCTCACGGGTAATTTGGCATCCGGTGAAGGTGTCTACGGCGGCGGTGAGAGATTTGACGTTGTCAACCAGCGCGGCAATGCCTTCCAGCTCTACACGTGTGATAACTACAACAGCACCGCAGGTACCTACGTGGCAATTCCGCTCTTTGTCACCACGCGCGGCGCGGGTATGTTCATCAACCGCTACGAGAACATGGCAGTTGATTTCGGTAAGTCTTCCTCCAATCAGTGGAGTGTAACGCTGAACAACGACTTGATGGACTGCTACTTCTATGCGACGGGCAGAATGAGCGATGCTCTTCTCGGATATACCGCGATCTCCGGTCACTCCTCGCTTCCCGAGGAATGGGCACAGGGTGAGTTGATCTGCCGTTATTCTCCCGATATGGCGAACTTTGAAGACCGTGTTGAGTATACGCAGAGCTATGAATCCCATCAGAAGCTGTACGGAAATGATTACAACAATTACGGTGTAAGAACTGCCGAGCATTACGATTCGTACACGGGAATTACGAATTACAAAAACTATTATATAAAGCAGACCGGGAAGTCGTCAGGCACCGTATCGTACGTCCAGATTTCCTCGACTAATACGACTTTCTACAACTATGATTACACCAATCTTTACACTAACAAGTCGGCTTCCGAGCTGGCTTACCAGAAAGCATACGACGGTGTTTACTACAGATGCTACGCCAATAAGCCCTGGGCAACCCTTGTCGAAGCGGATGCCTTCGGTGTCGATTATTTTGATATGGACTATCTTTTCGAGCTCACCTATACCGACGGTGTAGCAACGGGAATCACAACCTCTTACGCATATTGCTACTACAAGTGCACGGTCAAGGACGAGGACAACAACGATGTGGTATTCTACCGCAAGGCGGGCGCTAAGGGCAACCCCGGCGGCTACGGTGTCAAGACGATCGTTCAAAATCTGATCGATGCAGGCATGAAGCCCACGGCAATGGTCATGGAAGCCTTCGGATGGGGGAATATTTCTACCAATTCCACAAAGTATGAAGAGCTCAAGACTACGGTTGAATGGCTGCAGGAGAGAGGCATCAAGTCCATGTTCTACATGGGTGTCGGTGGCATCAGCGGCAGCATGGATGGCTACAAACCGGAATACCAGGTTTGGGCAACCAAGACCTATACCGATACAAGCAAGGAGCCCGAGCGGATCTACCAGATTCCCAAGACCTCCGGTACGGGAACCAACCCCGACGTCGGAAACTCTGCAACGCAGAGCTATATTGACGTGACCAATCCTCAGGCAATGAAGTGGTATCTGGACGAGATCTGGGGCATGATGATTGACCTCGGTGCCGACGGTATCAAGATCGACTTCTGTGAGTGTATGCCCGATGAGGGTACTTACGGCTCCGGAACAGACGAATACACGTTGACCTACGATTGGTATGATCCTTCCGTGTTCGAGGGTGACGAAGTTCACCACGCATACGCGACCTACTTCATCTCCATGTTCTATCAGAGCATGCTGGAGCAGAAGGAAGCCAAGAATATTCTCGACGGATTTACGGTTCTCTCTCGCGGTGGCGGTATCGGCTCGCAGAGAAACCCCTACCTCTGGGAGGGTGACCAGCACCGTACCTTTGAGAAGATCGAAGACCAGCTCATCGCGTTGATCAACTGCGGTATCTCCGGTGTTCCCTTCATGACCTACGATATGGCGGGATATGCGTATGGTGCTTCCGGTGAGCAGATCAGAGGATTGATCACCCTGGAAAAGGAATCCGAAATCTTTGCAAGAGCTATTGAGTACACGGCGTTCACGTCGAACATCCAGACGCACGGTGACGTACGTCACGCGTATGAGATGACCGAGGAAACGCAGGAGATCTACCGTAACTTTACGGCTCTCCACGAGGAGCTCATTCCTTACATTCAGAGGGCTTCCGAGGAAGCGTGCAGAACGGGTATGCCCGTTGTCCGTGCGATGGTACTTGAGTATCAGGATGACGCGAACGTTTACGGTCTTGAAACGCAGTACATGTTCGGCGAGGGACTTCTGGTAGCTCCGGTTCTTGGCGAGGGTGAAAGATCCAAGGAAGTTTATCTCCCTCGCGGAACATGGCTCAATCTTCTGACCGGTGACGAGATCGAAACCACGGGTGAGTATGTGACGGTTGATGTGCCTCTGGGACAGATTCCCGTATTCATGAACATGGATTGCTCCGTCGAGGATAACAACAAACTCGCAGAGGTCTTCAACGGAGATACGTGGAAGAAGATCGTCAACGATGAAAACGTTGAGATCAATATCGAGATTCTGAATCCGAAGGGTGACCCGTACGTGGAGGATCCCTTTGTGGATGAGGATCCCTTTGTGGATTGATTCCCAAACGGAAATAACCCATTAATTTAAAAACGGTTTGCTTGGCGGACGGGGAAGAGAACTTCTGTGAATGCTCTTCTTCCCCGTGCCGTCCCGAGTGCGTTTTCAGAGGACGTTGTTTATGAAACATTTGAAAAAATACATAGCAATCATGTTGGCTGTGTGTTTTGCTCTGTTTGCTTCGGCTTGCGCGGGGGAGGATTTTGGTATCATCGATCCCTCCGACGTCATCGAGGATGCGAGCAAAACCCTCGGTACGGGAGACGCAGAAGCCCCCGAAGAAAATGAATCCGAGGCGGAGCCCGACGGTGAAAACGGAGACGGGGAGCAGGATCCGGGCGAGGATGATGACGGGGAGAATCCCGAGGATGACGGTGAGTCTGAAGAGTCTGAAGAATCCTCCGAAGAAGCAACCTCTACCTTGCCGACCGATGAAGAAGAAGCTACCGATCCTTCGGGTGATGGACCTTCGAAAGTCGAAAAAGAGACAGACCACGACTGGACTCCATTCTATTGATTTTTGGAGAATGATATGCACGTATTAAAAAAGGATTATGAGGAAATCAAGGCAGAGATTCTGTTTTTTGAGGAGCGTGACCTTCTGACGCTTTCCGATGAAATAGGCTGGACACCTTGGTACTAAAGAAATAACACGCTTTTGGGTGGGATTTCTGCCCAAAACAAGATGCTTCTTTTGTTGCAACCCAACAAAAAAAGGTTGCAAATCGCGATTTTACTTGACAAAACAGTTCTCTTTGTGTATAATATTTTACAGAAGACAATTGGTTTGCCTTAAAAATAAAAACAAAGGAGAGCTTCAATGAAAAATTGGAAAGTATACATTGCCCTGCTTCTTTCCCTCTGCTTGATTTTTGCTATGGTGGCATGTTCTGATCCCGAGGAGGAGGAATCCTCCGACGATGCTTCTGCCGCAGAAAGCGAAGAAACCACGACACCCGCACCCGACGACGGCGGCGAAGATGAGCCCGGCGAGGGTGAAGGCGAAGGCGAAGGTGAAGGCGAAGGTGAAGGCGAAGGCGAAGGCGAGGGCGAAGGCGAAGGCGAGGGTGAAGGCGAAGGCGAAAGCGAAAGCGATCCCGAAAGCGAAGGCGGCGGTGAGGAATCCGACGAATTCGAGCCGAGCGATAACTATGAGCCTTGGGAATCCACCTGGACCTCCGAAGCTTGATATTGAAAAATGAAAAATACACGTCATTGCCTATGTGCGGTGACGTGTATTTTTGTCGTTTCCCCCAAAGAAGGAATCTCTGATTTGTGAATTTGCCGAAAATCTCCGTTTGATATTGACGGTTCATTTTTTGTGTGATAAAATAGGGATGTAATATTCCATGGAAAGGAATTTTGATATGAAAAGAATGGGCTTGCGAATTTGCGCGGTGCTTTGCGCGCTGCTTTTTGTGCTTCCTTCCTCGTTTCTTTTTGTTTTTGCGGAGGAAAGCGGAGAGTATGCGTCAACTCCCCAATATACAACCGAAAAGGAAGAAGGGGAGAGAGCCTTTCTCCGCATTCCTTACGTCGGCACGTACAAGGCGGCGACCAAGGATTCCAAGGAATCCTTCACGGGAAATTGCAATGAAGGCTTGAAATATCGGCATTCTGCGTATGAAAAAAACGAGGTGCTGATCATCGAAGCGGATTACCGCCCGCATTCCAATCGGGAATCCACCGCAAATGCCGACGTGTTTTTCTCTTCCTACACCTTTCGTGCTGCCAACGGCGACAAAATGAGCGGTGGGGATGAAGAGCTGTTTCTCTTCCGCATTGCTCTGAACAGTGGCGCGATCGATCCCGGCATGGGTGGAAAAACAGTCGCGGGTGTTCCGGGATTGGAGCTCGATCGGTGGAATCGGGTGCAGATCGTTTATTTTACCGCCAATGCCAATTACGAAATCTACGTCAACGGTGTGTTGTATGCATATCAGCACGTTCCGAAGCTTTCGGCGGAGGTTGACGGGACTGCACGGTCCTATTATGACGTAAAGGACGTAAAGCTCGCCAAGGACAGTCTTGTTGTTGCGAGATGCTCAAAGACCTCCTCTTACACTGAAACCGATCTGGGTGTAGAGACGAATTACATCGACGTGGATAACGTTGCGATCCGTACCACGAAGCAGATTTCCGTGACGGTTGACGGTGAGGAAAGATCGGTAGCAACGGACGTTGGATTGAGCTTGAACAGAGGTGACAAGAAGCTGCTATATGCGCAGGTCAAGAATCCGGGTGAGCCGATCCGCTATACCTCGGACGTGTGCATCAAGGATCTGAGTGACGGTGCGGAGATCGAAACGAACTACGTAGGACTTGAATCGGTGGACGGCGTAGACAGCATTCGCACCGAGGAGCCGTACGGCCTTCGCTTTCTGACGGCAATCAGCAAGGCGGATTATGAAAATCTGACGAAAAACGATAAGGTAAAGAGAATTCACATCGGAACGGTGATCCTGCCTATGGATTATCTCAAGGAAAGTGTTGTGACGGATGACGTTTTATCCAAGGTGAAGCATGTTGAGGTTTCTGCGGAAGCGGAAGAGTGGTACAGCTATGAAGTAAAGTATTCCCACGTTTTTGCGGGAGCGATCATCAATATCAAGGAGCAGAATTACACAACTCCCTTTATAGGGCTTGGATATGTGAGGGTTGTAATGCGGGACGGCAGCATTGTTACCGCATATTCGGAAAATTACAAGTCGAATATAAAATCGAAGACGCTGGCACTTGCCGCGTATGAGGAACTGATGAAAAACAAGGATTTGGACGAAGAAACGAAACAGGAATTTAAAAAGTATTCACAGAATGCGGGTGCTAATCTGGAGGGACTCAACGTGCTGTCGTTGGGAGACAGCTTGTTCCAGGGGGCTCGTAACAACAACGGTGAGTTCCAGTGGATCAACGTTTTGGCGCGCCGTCACAATTGGAATTCGACCAATCTCGGTATTGGCGGTGCCAGCATTTCTTACCAGCCCGAAAAGAATCTTCCCAACGCATCGATGTATGATCTGCTCTTCCATCATTTTGACAAATACAACTTCGGCTCGGATAACACGGTAGACGAAAGATATTATACTGTCGGCAACCCCTCGGGCAGATGTGAGGACGTGGATATCATCATTTTGCAGGCGGGAAGCAATGACTACGGTGTGACCTGTCAGACACCGCTCGGCACGATCGGTTCGACCGATCCCTCGACCTTCCTCGGTGCTTGGAAGGTGGTCGTGGAAAAGCTTCTTGACGTGTACCCCAATGCAACGGTCGTCATGATGACCGCTTGGGAAAACGGTAATCAAAGAAGAGAGGACGGTGCCGACGCGATCGAATTCACCTCTTCCGTGGTGGATCTTTACGAGGAGCTTTATAAGAGCAATCCCCGCGTATCTCTGATCGATGCGGGAGATCCTGAGGTTTCGGGCGTCTATATGAGAGATTCCGATTGGAGAGCCAAGTATTCCCACGATTCCTTCCATCTCAACGATGAAGGAATGGCTCTGATGGCAAGTGCCATGGTTCCGGAGCTGGAGAGAGTTGTGCGCGAAAGAGAAGAGATGAAGAAAGCGGCAATGAAGGAGCTGGACGTCCTTGCCATCGGTGACAGTCTCTTTGGCGGTCACACCCTG
This sequence comes from Eubacteriales bacterium, assembly GCA_045536125.1. Taxonomy (GTDB): domain Bacteria; phylum Bacillota; class Clostridia; order Oscillospirales; family CAG-272; genus UMGS1865. The sequence continues at coordinate 27,688 of JAZSMX010000117.1, forward strand.
GCAGCGGGCGAGCAATGGCTGGAGCTGCTTGCCAAGGAGTACGACTGGAATCTGACCAATCTCGGCGCAAACGGTTGGACGGTCGCCTATAATCCGGGCGCATATAAGGATTCTTCGCAGGTGCGTCCCTCCATGTATGACAAGCTGATGACGGATGCGGGGTACAAATTCGGTAACACCTCGTCAAGCTTTTACAGCTACGGTTCTCCCTCGGGAAATGCCGCGGACGTTGACGTGATCTTCCTTGAAGGCGGTTGGAATGACTTTGGATGGGGAATCCCGCTTGGAAAGGCGAGCGATACCGATGGCAGCACCTACATGGGCGCGATCAATTCCATGGTAAAGAAGCTGCTGGAGGTCTATCCCAATGCCCACGTGATTCTGATCACCTCATGGCATACGAGCGGCACGAGAGATGACGGAGCGAAGAAGATGGATTTTGTCGCAAACGGAATGAAAGAGGTGCTTGCCGCCAATTACGCAAATCATGATCGCGTTTCCTTGATCGACGCGGGAGATCCCAACGTCGCCGGCATACGCATGGGGGATTCGGCATGGTTTAGCGAGCATGCAATGGACGGAGCGCATCTCAACGCAAAGGGTATGAAGGTGATGGCAGAAAACATGCCGGAGCTTATCCGAGGCGTTCTTACAAAATAAACACAAAAAAAGGGGGTGTCTCAAATTGAAAATTTGACACTCCCCCTATAGGGGCTCGGCGGATTTAGGCGAGAAGCGTCGAATTCGGGGCGTGAGGCGTACAAAGGTACGTCATACCCATCAAGGATTCGAACCGATCAGGTTTTGGAAGGCAAACGATTGTATAAACATCGTCAAAAAGCCTCGCAATATCTTATATTGCTTCGCCTTTCTT
>JAZSMX010000052.1:0-38313 GCA_045536125.1 Eubacteriales bacterium
GTGCTTTTCCATATACGTGACCTTAGCCACCACCACATTTTCGATATCATCACCCAAAACCTCAAAGCCTTCCACCTTGGATCCCGTAATGGTCAAACGATCGGAATATGTTTTGTTGTCAATTTCATCCACATTGACGAAATCCGAAAGCCAATTTCTTGAAAGATTCATTTTTCTGTACCTCCGTGTCAGAACTGCTCAAGGAAGCGTTCGTCGTTTTCGTAGAAAAGACGGATATCGTCGATACCGTATCTCGCCATAGTGATACGCTCGATGCCAAGTCCGAATGCAAAGCCGGAATATTCCTCGGGATCAATGCCGCAGTTGGAAAGCACAAAGGGGTGCACCATGCCGGCACCGAGAATCTCGATCCAACCCTCCCCCTTGCAAAGACGGCATCCTTTTCCGCCGCAAACGAAGCAGGAAACGTCAACCTCTGCGGAAGGCTCTGTGAACGGGAAGTGGTGAGGACGGAAGCGGATCTGCGTTTCTTCACCGAACATCTTCTTTGCAAACACCGCAAGTGTTCCCTTGAGGTCACCCATCGTGATGCCCTTGTCGATGACAAGTCCCTCCAACTGGTGGAAGAGAGGGGAGTGCGTTGCATCCAATGCGTCGGAGCGGTAGACACGGCCGGGAGAGATGATGCGGATCGGAGGCTTCTGATGCTCCATGACGCGCACCTGAACGGGAGAGGTCTGGGAGCGGAGCAGAATATTGTCCGTGATGTAGAAGGTGTCCTGCGTATCACGGGCAGGGTGATTTTCGGGAATGTTGAGTGCCTGGAAGTTGTAATAGTCCAATTCGACCTCAGGTCCTTCTGCAATGGAAAAGCCCATGCCGATGAAAATGTCTTCGAGCTCACGCTGTGCGCGCGTCAGGGGATGGATGTGTCCCACGGGAGTAGCAGTGGCAGGCATTGTAACGTCCAGCTTTTCGGATCTGAGCTTGTCCTCAAGAGCCTTGGCACGGAGCTCCGTTTGCTTTTGTGCAAGTGCATTCTCAATGCTTTCTCTGACCTCATTGGCGAGCTGACCGACCACGGGACGCTCCTCTGCGGAGAGTGCACCCATTCCGCGAAGCACTGCGGTAAGTTCACCCTTCTTTCCGAGATATTTGATTCGGATCTCTTCTAAGTTCGCATCGGGAGAGGAAATCTGCTCCAATGCTTCCGTGCGAATTTTTGAAAGCTTTTCTTTCATTTCTATGTTCGTTCCTTTCTGATGATGGAATTTTGATACGAATGGGAATTGAGTTTTCGGGCAAGAAAAAAAGCGCCGTCCCAAAGTCAGGACGAGGCGCTGAAAAGCACACCGCGGTACCACCCGAATTTTCGGCTCAAAGCCAACACTCTGATCGGCGGATAACGGTGCTTTACCGTATCGGGTTAATGGCGTGCGCGTTTGCCCGATCTGCTCCGAAGGGAAATGCACGTTTCGAAGGTAATGCACCGCTTTCAGCGACGCGGCGCTCTCTGTGAATACCGAAAATCGAAACGGCGGACTTCATCATTGCATTCTGCAAGAGAGTATACCACACTTTTTTGAGTTTTGCAAGAGATTTTCAGAAAAAAAAGAAAAAGTAAGAAAAAATCGGTTATTTGGCTTGGCTGATGCGGATGCAGAAATTGAAAATGCATGGGATTTTCAATACGAAATAAAACAGAAGCGCGCCGAATACGTTGAGAATGAAGTCGTCAACGTCACAAGAACCGACCATGAAGAAAAATTGCAAAAGCTCCACGCAAAGGACCGATAAAATCAGCGTGGAAAGAAAAACGTACCATTTTCTCTGCCGCTTGAAAATGACGGGAAGGAAGAAGGAGAGCGGCATAAACACACAGACGTTTCCCAGAAGATTGAGAAGAACGTAATAGGGAGAAACGTAGCCGTTGATAAGTCCCGAAACGTATACGTTCCAAATGCTGTGGAAGGGACGGAAATTGACGAAGTTTTGCAGATAATACTCCCTCGTGCTTTCCGTGTTGTCAAGGAGTGTATCACGACCGAAGCCTTTTTCAAAGAGGGTGACGTTGAGAAGGAGATAAAGATATAAGAAAAGGAAAAACACGATCAAGCGCGGAAAAAAACGACGGTCACCCGTTCGCTCTGCATACAGCATGGCAGACAGGTAAAACAGAAGGCAGATCATCACGAGCAATACGATCCGCAAAAGCACGGAGCGTGGAAGAGTACTGACCTGCATGTGAAGGGAAACCTCAAGGATTGCAAAAAGAAGAAGAAAGAGCGTTGCGGCAATACAGATCAACGTTTCCGCATGACATAGGGGGCTGAAGAGATCGCGAATTTTGTTTTTCATGCCGTTCTCCTTTCTTTTTTGCCCTCGCCTTCATGAGGGAGAGATCATAAAAAGTATAACAGAAAGCTTGAAAAAAGTCTATAGTTTTTTGCAAAAAAATTCTTTTCCACTTTACAAAGTAAAAGTTGCGTGCTATAATATAGGCATATCACTATGCGAAAGGATACCCAATATTATGAAAGATACCACACTCGTTATTCTTGCCGCGGGACTCGGCAGCCGTTTCGGAGGCAACAAGCAGATTTCTCACGTAGGCCCTCACGATGAAATCCTGATGGAATATTCCATTCACGATGCCATTGCGGCAGGCTTTACCCAGATCGTCTTTATTCTGAAGGCGGAGATGGTCGATCTGATCAAGAGCACCATCGGCGCGCGCCTTGAGGGACGCGTCCGCGTGGACTATGCCGTACAGGATGATACCACACTTCCTGCGTGGTACACCCGTCCTGCCGACCGTGTCAAGCCCTTCGGTACCGTACATGCCGTTCTGTGTGCCAAGGATGTAATCAAGGGAGCGTTTGCGACGGTCAATGCCGATGACTACTACGGAAGAGAGGCGTTCTTCATCATGCACGATCTGCTCATGGATCTTGAAAGCAGTGCCGATGCTTCCATGGTTCCGTATATTCTCGGAAATACGATGAGTGAAAACGGCGGTGTGACGCGCGGCGTTTGCACGCTGAAGGACGGAAAGCTTGCAGGCGTTTGCGAAACGGGTGAGATTCATTACGGTGAAAACCGCGAGATTCTCAGCGAAAAGGGCACTCTGCCCTTTGACGCGATGGTTTCTATGAACATGTGGGGCTTCCACAAGGATCTCCTTCCTCTCATGAACGATTATTTTGAGAACTTTTTACATAACATCCCCGAGGGCAATATCAAGGCAGAGTGCTTGCTCCCCATCATGGTGGGTGAGTTCCTTGAGAGCGGTAAGCTTTCGGTGACTGCGAAGAATTCTCCCGACAAATGGTTCGGCATCACCTATGCTGCGGACCGTGAACTGGTTATGGAAAAGCTCAAGGAGCTTCACGACGGCGGTGTTTACCCCGAAAAGCTGTTCTGAGAGGCTTCTTATGTACAGAATCGGTCTGTCTGTAAAGCACGTTGATCGGGAATCGCTTGCGAGCTACCGAGAAGCAGGCATTGAGGCAGTGGAGATCAGTCCTCCCGGAGAATGCTATCCCGACTTTGATTACCGCGCAGCAAAGGATGCGGCGCAAAAAAGCGGGATGGAGCTATGGTCCTTTCACCTTCCGTTCGTTTTCGAGCTTTACGATATTTCCAAGCGTGAGCTTGCCCACGATGCGGTAGAGAAGCTTTCGGAGATGATCAGCCGCGCATCCGATATCGGAATTGAAAGAATGGTGATTCACCCTTCGGGTGAGCCGATTGAGGAATCGGATCGCTATGATCGGATGGAGTGCTCCAAGCAAAGCCTTTTACGCCTTTCGGAGCATGCACGCGGATGCGGTTGTGTGATTGCGGTCGAGGATCTTCCGCGCACCTGTCTCGGTCGCACCTCGGATGAGATTGCGGAATTGATTTCGGTGGATGAGAGCCTTAAGGTCTGCTTTGATACCAATCATCTTCTGTCAGGCGAACGTGCGGCAGATTTTATAAAAAAGATCGGCAATCGCATCATTACCACCCACGTTTCTGATTATGATTTCTTAAACGAACGGCATTGGCTTCCGGGAGAGGGAACGCAGGATTTTCTTTCGATTCTGCAGGCATTGCAAGAGGTTGGATACGATGGCATATGGTTGTATGAATTGAACCTTTCAGCTCCTGCGACGATTCTGCGTCCGCGCGACCTGTGCGCCCAAGATCTTGTGGAAAATGCAAGAACTCTTTTCTCCGGAAAATGCCCTGTGACGTTCGGTACTCCATGCGAAGGTCTTGCTGCGTGGAATTTGTGAAACAACTTGGTTTGTGAAAAAAGCATTGCTTCCTTTGTTGAGGTGATGCTTTTTTTGTCGCCTTTGGCAACCTGTTTTTTTACAAATCTCTTGCAAAAACGACATTTTTGTGGTATACTCTTTCAAAAGTATGCACATTGTGCTTGCGGAGGGTAGTTATGAAGGTCAGTAAGAATCTTCCCAATTATGTTACGTGCTTGCGCATTCTCGGAACGGGAGTTCTTCTTTTCACGGAGCCCCTTTCCGTTCCGTTTTTTGTAACCTATCTCTTTACGGGAGTTACCGATGCGCTGGACGGATGGATTGCCAGAAAAACCAATACGATGAGCGAGTTCGGAGCGAAGCTTGACAGTGTGGCAGATCTACTCTTTTACACCGTGTTGCTCGCCAAGATTTTTCCGAAGATGTTCGAGACGTTACCGTATACGATTTGGATCGTATTGGCGGCCGTGCTTTTGATTCGTGCGGTGGCTTATACGGTTGCCTTTGTCAGATATCACAGATTTGCTTCCATACACACCTACATGAATAAGCTGACGGGGTTTGCGATTTTTGCGTATCCGTTCTTTCTCCTGACACCGGCAGCGGTTCCCGTGGCATTCGGCGTATGTGCAATCGGTGGGCTTGCTTCTCTCGAGGAGCTTTTGATCCATGCCTTGAAAAAAGGGTACGACGGGAACGTACGCACCATATTCTTGAAAAGATGAACGTTTTCGAAGAGCCTTGGGATGTGACAGCGTCCATCTGTGGGCTCTTCGTTGCTTTTTTGCGCTTTTTTTGAAAAAATACAAAAAAACTATTGACAAAGACATTTGACTGTGGTATAATACCGAGGAAAACAAAGCAGAACTCTCCGTTCTCACCCACCCGCCATTGCGGTCAGGTTAATAGCAATTGCCCCGTTTTGTCGGGGGAAGGTGTGCCGTGCGGAGAAGTGTTTCTTTGTACGGTTTTATTTTTTGCTTGGAGGTGTTGAACTATTAGCGCAAAAGACAAAGAAAGAGAAAACCTGCTCAACGAGGAGATCACCGCGAAGGAAGTACGCCTGATCGGTGCGGACGGCGAAACGCTCGGGATCATGAGCTCTGCCAAGGCACTTGAAATCGCGTATGAGCAAGGGATGGATCTTGTACTCATGTCCGGACAGGCGACACCGCCTGTATGTAAGGTGATGGACTACGGCAAATTCCGCTTTGAGCGTGATAAGCGCGAGAAGGAAGCGAAAAAGAAGCAGCAGACCATCGAGCTCAAGGAAATCCAGCTGTCCTGTCGCATTGATACGCACGACTTCGAAACAAAGGTCAACCATGCACGCCGTTTCCTTACGGATGGCAACAAGGTTCGTGTTGTGATGAAGTTCAAGGGACGCGAGATGAGCCATATGCACATCGGTCGCGAGGTTCTTGAAAAGTTTGAGGCGGCTTGTGCCGAGCTGGGAGCGGTCGATAAAAAGCCCGTTCTTGACGGCAGATTTATGAGCATGGTGATTTCACCTGTCAAAGCGAAATGATTCACGCCGCGTACGCGCGGATGAAACTGTACGATCACAAAACCGACATCGATCGGGAACAGAAAAGGAGTTATAAAAATGGGAAAGATCAAAACACATAAGGCTTCCGCTAAAAGATTTTCCGTTACTGCTAACGGCAAGGTCAAGATGTTCCACAGCTCTCACCGTCATAACACCGGTAACAAGAGCGCAAAGCGCCTTCGCCATCTGCGTTCCAGCGCAATGGTCAACGGCAAGATTGCAACCAACCTGAAGACTTTGGTCCTGAAGTAAGAAGAAACGGAGGAATTGAAAAATGGCAAGAGTTAAGGGCGCATTGATGACGCGCAAGAGAAGAAAGGCTACATTGAAGGCAGCAAAGGGCTACTGGGGCGCAAAGTCCAAGCACTTTAAGATGGCAAAGCAGGCTGTTCTTAAGAGCGGCAACTATGCTTTCGCAGGCAGAAAGATGAAGAAGAGAGACTTCCGCTCTCTCTGGATCACCAGAATTTCCGCACAGGCAAAGGTGAACGGTATGAACTATTCCACGTTCATGCACGGTCTCAAGAAGGCCGGTATCGATCTGAACCGTAAGATGCTTTCCGAGATCGCAATTTCCGACAAGGAAGCGTTCGCAGCACTCTGTGAGCAGGCAAAGGCAGCACTTTGATTTTAACAATTGAAAACCCGATGTTATCATCGGGTTTTTGTCGTAGATAGAAAGCTTTCAAAAACACGAAAAAGTCCCGTAAGGGGCTTTTTCAAGCTGAAAACGGAGGTGAAAAAATGCGTTTGAAGGGAGAACTGATACGTTCAAGACAAAACCGAAACATCGTTGAGCTTTGCAAGCTTTTTGATCGCAAGACGCGACGGGAAAGCGGATTGTTTCGCTTTGACGGCATGAAGCTTTTAGAGGAGGCTGTAAAGAACGGAGTGGAGCTGCACTCTGTTTTCTTGCGTGAAGGCTCCGCGCAAAAAATCACCTCTTTTCTTGAAGAGAGGTTCGGAAAATCCGTTTTGGAGCGTCTCGGACGCATTTTTTTGGTCTCGGATGAAATTTTTGAGCGAATTTCCGAAGAAAAATCGCCTGAAGGTGTAATAACTGTTGCAAAATATATTGACAAATTGCAAAAAATTGTTACAATATATTATAGCGCAGATTTTTTTGAAATGAAGGATGAGCGAATCGTGCTTCTGGAATCGGTACGCGATCCTTCAAACGTGGGTGCGATCATAAGAAGCGCTGCAGCTCTTGGCGTTGACCGATTGATTTTGAGTGAGGATTGCGCGGATATTTATCATCCGAAAGCCGTGCGTGCTTCCATGGGAACGGTTTTCAATCAAAAAATTGACCGTGTCGCCGATCTCAAAGAAGCAATCAAGGGGTTGCGTGAGAGCGGTAGGCGCGTCTACGCTGCGGCGTTGGATGCTTCTGCCGAAATTCTCGGCTCGTTTGAAAAACGGGGAGGGGATTGTATCGTGATCGGAAACGAGGGGCACGGGCTTTCCGAAGAAACCGTTGCGGCTTGCAGTAAAAGTGTGATGATCCCGATGTGCGACCGTGCGGAGTCATTTAACGCGGCGGTTGCCGCTTCCATTCTTATGTGGGAGTTTTCAAAATAGTGAAGAACGTGCTTTGGGAGGATGGACCGTGAAAAAGAAGGAATTGCTTTACTGGATCTGGGTGTCCCTTGCGATGGGGCCCGGCGGAAAAGGCTTTGATACCTTGATCAATGCTTTTGGCAGACCTGATGAGATCTTCTTTTCCGAAGATTTTGACGTTTCACGGTTTGACGGAGTTTCAAGATCCGCACTCACAGCACTCTCTCAAAAGGATTTGTCTCGCGCCATTGAAATTCTGGATCTTTGCGAGAAAAGGGGAATCTCCATCCTTACCTATTCGGATGACCGATATCCTGATACGCTTCGCGGGATCAACGATGCACCGCCCATTTTGTATTATCGGGGAACACTTCCCGATATGAACGGGCGGATGTGTATTGCAATGGTGGGTACACGCTCTATGAGTGAGTGCGGGATGGATTCCGCTTATCAACTTGCGTACGGTGTTGCCAAAGCGAATGCGATTGTTGTCAGTGGTATGGCATCGGGCGTCGACGGCGTCTGCTCCGCGGCTGCAATTGCTGCCAATGGAGAGACGGTTGCCGTTCTCGGGAGCGGCATCGACGTCGTATATCCCAGAGAGCATAAAAAGCTATACGAAGAAATCTGTCGGCACGGTGCGGTCGTTTCGGAGTATCCTCCGGGAACGAAACCGCTCGGATACCATTTTCCCATGCGTAACCGCTTGATCAGTGGGATTTCACAGGCAACGGTTGTGGTCGAGACAAGAAAGGGGAGCGGATCGCTGATCACGGCAGAACGTGCGTTGGAGCAAGGTCGGAGAGTATATGCACTTTCATCTTCGGCTACAGGGGAAAACGCAATCGGCATGCGGACGCTTCTTGAAAAAGGGGCGAAGGCTTTGATTTCTGCCGAGAATATCATAGCGGATTATGCACATATTTACCCCAAGACGCTCCGCACGTTCCGCGCAGCGGACATCACCGATGTCCAAACGGATCTTGCGTATCTTGAACGGCTTGATGTGATCTCATCGGACGAGCAAGAGAAAACCACTTCTCGCACTCGCCGCTTTGGCGGAGCACTCTTTGGCAGAAAGAGCACGAACCCGTGTTCTGAGAAACAGCAGCCAAAGCCACACTCAAAGGGGACCACGCTCCCTACCGAGGAGGAGCTTTCCTCCATGCCTCCGATTGAGGCGGCAATTCTGCGGTGCTTTCGGAAAGACACCGCGATTTCCACGGAATTCTTTTATACACTCCCATATTCGGCGAATGAAATTTCCGTGGCACTCACCTGCCTTGAAATTTCAGGTAGGATCAAAAAAACACCGGGCTCTCTTTATGAGCGGTGTTAACGTTATATGAATCATACAAACCAAAACAAAAGGAAAGGGTTTTTTAATCAATGGCGAACAATCTGGTGATTATGGAGTCCCCTTCGAAGGCTTTGACAGTCAAGGGGTATCTTGGAACCAATTATAAAGTGTTGGCATCCATCGGTCATGTCCGCGATCTTCCCAAGAGCTCTCTTGGCGTGGATATCGAAAACGATTTCGAAGCACACTATATCAATATCCGAGGGAAGGGGGATCTGATCAAGGAGCTGCGCCGTGAGGCAAAGGCGGCAAACAAGGTATTCCTTGCAACTGACCCTGACCGCGAGGGAGAGGCGATTGCGTGGCATCTTTCGGCGGCTCTTGGAATTCCCGTGGAAAAAACACAGCGTATCTGCTTTAACGAGGTAACGAAAACGGCGGTCAAGGCAGCTATCAAGGCGCCCCGTCAGATTGATATGAATCTTGTCAATTCTCAGCAAACACGTCGTATTTTCGACCGTATCGTGGGATACAAGCTCAGTCCTCTGCTTTGGAAAAACGTCAAAAGCGGACTCAGTGCGGGGCGTGTGCAATCCGTAGCAACGAGAATTATCGTAGAAAGGGAAGAGGAGATTCGTTCTTTTGTTCCTTCCGAATACTGGACCATTGAAACACTTCTGACGGCAAACGACGGAAAGAGCTTTCGCGTGCATTTCTTCGGAGATCGCACAGGAAAAATCCGACTTGAAAGCGAAGCGCAGGCAACCGCAGTTGCCGACGCGGTCAACGGAAAGAAATATCAGGTTTCCGCTGTGCGCCGGGCAGCAAAGCACAAGATGCCCGCAGCGCCTTTTACTACCTCCTCCTTGCAGCAGGAGGCGTTCCGCAAGCTGGGATTCCAGTCACAGAGAACGATGAAGGTTGCGCAAGAGCTGTACGAGGGTGTGAATCTCGGCTCGGAGTTTGGTGGGGCACAGGGTTTGATTACCTACATGCGTACCGATTCGGTGCGTGTTTCTGTAGATGCGCAGAATGCGGCGCGTGAATTCATCGTACAAAAATACGGTGAGCAATACTGCCCCGAGCAAGCGCGCGTTTACAAGTCCAAGGCGGGCGCACAGGATGCGCACGAAGCAATTCGTCCCGCAAGAGTGGAGCTTGAGCCGCAGAAGATCCGCCGTCAGCTGACAACGGATCAGTATAAACTCTATAAGCTGATCTGGGAATGCTTCATCGCGAGCCAGATGGAATCCGCAGTGCTCGATACCATCAGTATTGATTTTGAATGCTCGGGATACGTATTCCGTACGAGCGGTTATTCCGTAACATTCCCCGGATATATGGCGGTATACGAGGAGAGCGAGGAAGTCCCCGAAAACGACGGAGAGCCCAAAGAGGTTAAGGACATCCGCTTGCCCGAGCTTCGAGACGGGGAGCTGCTTGATTCGGACGATGCGGAGTTGACACAGCACTTTACAGAGCCTCCCGTGAGATATAACGACGCGTCTCTGATCAAAACGCTGAAGGATCTTGATATTGGACGTCCCAGCACCTATGCCACCATTATCAGCACCATTCTTGCCCGTAACTACGTCAAACGGGAAGGAAAGGCGTTCGTTCCCACCCCCTTGGGTGAGGTGACGAACAAGCTGATGGAAGAGCACTTTTCTACCGTTGTGGACTATGGCTTTACGGCGGATATGGAAAGACGACTGGATGAGATCGAAAACGGAGATGCTGTGATGCTGGACGTTTTGCGTGAATTCTGGGCTGATTTTTCCAAGCAGCTTGAGGTTGCGGAGAAGGTCATCGGCGATACCAGTATTGAAGTGCCACCCGAGGAGACCGATATCATCTGTGAAAAATGCGGAAGCCGCATGATCGTTCGCAACGGACGTTTCGGCAAATTTGCGGCATGTCCCAACTATCCGAACTGTAAGAACGCAAAGCCCTTGACCTCGCAGGAAAAGAATGCGGAGGAGAAGGAAGAGGATGAAAAGGAAAACGCGCAAAAGCTCCCTGCCGTTGCTGATTTCAAGTGCGAAAAATGCGGATCCGATATGGTTTTGCGTACGGGAAAATTCGGAAGCTTCTATGCGTGCAGCCGTTATCCCGAGTGCAAGTTCACAAAAGCAAGAGTTCGCGAGCTTGGTGTAAACTGCCCCAAATGTCAGGCGAAGCTGATTACAAAATACGGAAAGAATCACACTGTTTTCTATAGCTGTGAGCGGTATCCGGAATGCGATTTCTCCTCTTGGGACGTTCCCACAAACGAGCTCTGTCCCGATTGCGGCAAGATGCTCTTCAAAAAGAAGGGAAAGAAGCTTTTGGTTTGCCATGAGGCAGATTGCTCGTATTCCCGTGAGATCACGGGAACGACCGAAGGAAACACGGAAGGTTAAACGACGTGAAGGATTATATCAATATTTACGGTGCGGGGCTTGCCGGCTGCGAAGCGGCATGGCAAGCGGCACAGCGTGGAATTCGCGTTCGTCTTTTTGAGATGAAGCCGCAGAAGTATACTCCCGCACATCACTCTCCCGAGTTTGCGGAGTTGGTTTGCTCCAACTCCCTGCGCTCGGACAGCCTTTCGAACGCTGTTGGCTTGCTCAAGGAAGAGATGCGCCGTATGGGCTCTTTGATTATGGAGGCTGCGGACGGCACGCGTGTTCCTGCCGGTTCTGCTTTGGCAGTGGACCGTCGGCTGTTTTCTGAATATATCACCAAAAAGCTTTGCGAGCATCCAAACGTTGAGGTTGTGCCGTGCGAAGCGGACTGTGTGGAGGAGGATACCGTCACAGTCATTGCGACAGGGCCCTTGACATCGGATCCGATGGCGGATTATATCTCCGATACCCTCGGCTGCGGAAAGCTCCATTTCTTTGATGCGGCAGCACCGATTGTCGATGCTTCGACCATCAATATGGAGATTGCCTTTTTCGCTTCCCGATACGATAAGGGGGATGCGGATTATATCAACTGCCCTATGACCAAGGAACAGTATGACCGCTTCTATGAAGCTCTGATCAGCGCCAAAGAGGCGGAATTGAAGACGTTTGACAGCGAAAGTCAGAAAAACGTAAAGGTGTTTGAAGGGTGTATGCCCGTTGAGGTCATGGCACGCCGCGGATATGATACGTTGCGCTACGGACCTCTCAAGCCGGTCGGCTTGATCGATCCGCGCGTGGGAAGCGAAGCCTACGCGGTGGTTCAGCTTCGAAAGGAAAATGCGGAAGGAACGATGTTCAATCTCGTCGGATTTCAGACGCACCTGACCTTTCCGGAGCAAAGAAGGGTGTTTGGGATGATTCCGGGACTTGAAAATGCGGAGTTCTTGCGCTACGGTGTGATGCACCGCAATACCTATCTCAATTCTCCCGGAATTCTTTCCCCCGATTATTCCATGCAAAAAAATCCTTCTCTGTTCTTTGCGGGACAGATGACCGGTGTGGAGGGCTATGTGGAGTCCGCGGGCAGCGGACTTCTGGCGGGAATCAATGCCGCTCGCAGAATGCAAGGAAAAAATCCTTTGATTCTCTCGGATATGACAATGCTGGGTGCAATGGCAGCGTACGTCAGCCGCGGCGGTGTCGGAGATTTTGTTCCTATGAATGCGAATTTCGGATTGGTTCCTTTGCTCGGATACCGTGTACGCGGTGGAAAGGCGGCAAAGAACGAAAAGCTTGCTCAGCGTGCGCTGGACGTGTTGGCAGAAGCTCTCCAAAATGCGTGACAAACGGCGATTGCCGTAACATGATATAAGGATGGACATATGAGAATCATTGTGGATGTGATGGGTGGCGATAAGGCCCCCGAAGAAACCGTAAAGGGCGTTATACAGGCGGCAAACGAATTCAGCGCGAGCTTTATTCTTGTCGGAAACCGCGACGATATCGAACGGATCGCCGCGGAAAACGATTTTGATCTGCGCCGCATGGATATTGTGCATACGGAAACCGTGATCACCATGGAGGATGATCCTCTTTGCGTGGTGCGCGGTAAACAGGATTCCTCCATGTCGGTTGGCTTGAAAATGCTTTCCGAGGGACAGGGGGATGCCTTTGTCAGCACGGGAAATACAGGAGCTCTTTTTACGGGTGCTACGTTGATCGTCCGCAAGGTGAAAGGAGTTCAGCGTGCGGGAATCGGTACGATTCTTCCGCTGGGAAATCCTGTTCTCCTGTTGGATACCGGTGCAAACGTGACTGTGACGGATGAAAATCTTGAACAGTTTGGAGTGATCGGATCGGCTTATATGTCCAAGATGTACGGATTGGAAAGTCCGCGTGTCGGACTTCTGAACAATGGTGCGGAGGAATGTAAGGGAACCGAGCTCCAGAGAAATGCCTATCAGCGATTGAAAAATAACACGGACATCAATTTCGTGGGAAATATCGAAGGAAACGTTTTGCCGTTCGACACTTGCGACGTGATCGTTGCGGACGGGTTTACGGGAAATATCCTTTTGAAAACGGTCGAGGGACTTGGAAAGCTTCTTCTCGGAAAGCTTAAGGAGGTTCTTTACAGCTCTACGGCAACCAAGATTGCGGCACTTTCCATGAAAAAACAGCTGGGTGGCATCAAAAAGCAATTTGATGCGTCGGAGTACGGCGGTTCTCCGATTCTCGGAATCTCCAAGCCTGTTATCAAAGCACACGGATCTTCGGATGCAAAGGCTTTCAAAAATGCCATCAGACAAGCGATTACGTATGCGGAGTCCGGTGCGATCTATGACATCGCCGCTTGCGCGAGAGACTATTCCGAGAGGAAAAAGGCGGCACAGCAGGCATTGAATGCTACGGAGCATTCGGAAAATGCGACTGTCTCCGAGGGATGAGAAATCGGGGAAAAACTAAAGAACGAGGTAGAACATGGCACAGCCACTGGAAGAGCTTCAAGCGCGGATCGGCTATACGTTCCGTGATATTCACTTTTTGAAATGTGCATTGACACACTCCTCCTATTCCAATGAAACGGGAGCGAAAAATCATCATCTTCTTTGCAACGAGCGGTTGGAATTTTTAGGAGATTCGGTGTTGTCTTTGATTACAAGCAATTATCTGTACAGGCAGTTTCCTCAGCTTCCGGAGGGGGAATTGACCAGAATTCGCGCGGCAACGGTGTGTGAGGAGGCGCTTGCCTCTTACTCCGAAAAGCTGCAGCTTGGTGAGTTCCTTTTGCTTGGTAAAGGAGAAATGCAAGGCGGAGGCGCGAAAAAGCCCGCTATTTTGGCAGATGCCTTTGAAGCGGTGCTGGCGGCGATCTATCTTGATGCCGGGGAAGAGGGCATGTCAGCGGTGTCCGAATTCTTGTTGCCGTTTATCAAGCAAGCGGTATCGGAGCTGCCCGATTCCAAAGGGGCGCACATCGACAGTAAATCCCGTTTGCAGGAGTTCGTTCAACAGGATAAGGAGCAGCGAAACGTTTTGGAGTACCGATTGATCGGGGAGAGCGGACCGGATCACAACAAGACCTTTGAGGTGGAGCTGTATCTTGGTGCAAACCGAATCGGTTACGGAAAGGGACATTCTAAAAAATATGCGGAGCAGGCGGCGGCGCGCGCTGCCCTGGATCTGTTCGGACAATTTTGATCATGAAGCTGCATCGCAACATTCCCGTCTTCATTCCTCATCTCGGATGTCCGAATCAATGTGTGTTTTGCAATCAGCGTTCAATTTCCGGATGTCGGGAGTTTTGTATTGGGGACGTCAGACGCGTCATCGATGAAGGCTTGGCACGCACGGACGGTCGTGTGAAAACGGAGATCGCGTTTTTTGGCGGCTCTTTTACGGGAATTGACAGATCTTTAATGATCCAATTGTTAAAGATCGCACAGGAATACGTGGATCGGGGGCTTGTCGAAAGCATTCGACTTTCCACGCGTCCCGATTATATTTCAAAGGAAATTTTGGATCTTCTTTCATCCTACGCGGTAAAGAATATAGAGCTTGGCTTACAAAGCATGGACGACACGGTTCTTGCTGCTTCACGGCGCGGACATACGGTTCGGGATGCGGAATATGCTTGCTGCGCTATTGTGGATCGGGGATTTGTTCTGACGGGGCAGATGATGATCGGTTTGCCGGGAGCATCGCCGGAAAGTGAAGTGCGGACGGCAGAACGGATTTGTGAACTGGGCGCAGCTTATGCGCGGATCTATCCCACGGTGGTATTCTTCGATACACCGCTTTGCGAGATGGCAAAGAGCGGATCGTATATACCGCTGACACTCAAGGAGGCGGTTGCGCGCTCCGCGAACGCCTACGAGGTGTTTTTGCGCGCCGACGTTCCGTGTATTCGCATAGGGCTTTGCGCCACCGAGGAGCTGGTTTCTCCGCATTTCGTATACGCCGGTCCCAATCACCCTGCGATGGGCGAATTGGTGATGAGCGAGGTATATTACCGAAATACCGTTTCTTTTTTGAAATCAAAATCCCTTTTGGGAAAAGAAATCGTCATAGAGGTTCCCGAACGGGAGCTTTCACGTGCCATCGGTCAGCACAGACGAAACATAGATCGCTTGCGTCTTGAAACAGGCACACATGTGCTTCGGGTGAAGCCGCGGGATGACATTGACCGAATGTATGCATACGTCCCTTGCGAAAGACTTTAACTTCCAAGAGCAGGAGGAAACTACTTTGTATTTGAAATCATTGGAAATGCAAGGCTTTAAGTCCTTTCCGGATAAGACGCGTCTCGTTTTTGAAAACGAGACGGAGGTCACGCTGTTAAACGACGGTGCGGCACACGGTGTCACCGTGATCGTAGGTCCGAACGGCTCCGGTAAATCCAATATTGCCGATGCAATGCGTTGGGTATTGGGAGAAATATCCTCAAAAAGCTTGCGCGGCAGCAAGATGGAGGACGTTATTTTCGGCGGTGCGGACAGTCGCCGTCCTATGGGATATGCCGAGGTTTCCGTTACGTTTGATAACCGTGGAGAAATTTCCAAGCTGGACTGTCCGTATGATGAAGTGACGGTGACACGCCGTTATTACCGTTCGGGCGACAGTGAGTATTTTATCAACCGAAAAGGTGTTCGATTGAAGGATATTTATGAGCTGTTCATGAATACCGGTGTCGGACGCGACGGTTATTCCATCATTGGTCAGGGTAGAATTGCGGAAATGGTATCCCGTAAGAGCGAAGAACGCAGAAGTATTTTTGAGGATGCCTCGGGAATTGCGAAGTATCGCTACAAAAAGAACGAAGCGGAGAGAAAGCTCAAGGATACCGAAGACAACATGACGCGCGCAAACGACATTTTTGCCGAGGTATCTGCCCAGGTCGGACCGCTGGAGCGAGAGGCGGAAAAGGCAAAGCGTGCCATTGAACTGATGGAAAATAAAAAGCGTGCGGATGTCAGCCTTTGGCTTTATGATACGGAAAAGCTTCGTGATGAACTGAGCCGTGCGGAAGAGGCGATGCAGCATGCAACCTTCGATCTGCAGATTGCGGAGGATGGAATTCAGGCACTGGAAGCGCAGAATGCAAGACTTTTCGAGGCGTCGCAGGGAAGCAAGCTGGAGTCCGAGGAGCTGCTGACAAAGATTCGGGAGCAGACAGAGCAATGCCATACCTTGGAGAGTGAGCACCGTGTAGCCGAAAACACGATCGCGCACGCAAAAGAGCTGATTGCGGCAACGCAGGGCTCGGTCAGCGGTACGGAAAAGGCAATTGCCACCGAGATGGAGAGTGCCGCCAAGCATGCGGGACGCATCGGAGTGCTTGAAGAAGCCAAAGAAACGCTGTGCCGTGAGCAGGAGACTCTTTCCTCCGAGCAAACCGCGCTTTCCTCCAAGGCTTCCTCTCTGGAGGCTTCCGTTGCGAAGGCTCTTGAGGACATCCGTCATCTTGAAAATGAAGCTGTAGACGTAAAGGTTCGTATTTCCGTTCTTGAGAATGCGAAAAATACGGACACGGATAAGAATACCTCGGCACTTGGTGAATTGGAGGAATATCGCCGTATTTCAAGCGATCTCCAAGATAAGTGTGCCGCGAAGGAGCGCACTGTGGCAACCTATGACGCGGAGCTTTCGGGCATTGCCCAGGAGCTTTCGAAAAAGGAAGCCGAAATAGAAGGTGCTGAGACAGAGCTTCTTCAAAAGACGGAACGCTTGAACAACGAGACCTTGCGGCGCGATTCTATCGCGCAGAGAATTGCCACCTTCAAAGCGATGGAAGAGCAATTCGAGGGGTATTCGGGTGCAGTACGCTTTGTGATGAAGCAATACGGGGAAGGACGGATCACCGATCGCTACGGTTCTCCCGTGGGAACGGTTTACGGCCCTCTTTCCAAGGTGATCACGGTAGAGGATAAATATCTGACCGCGATTGAAATTGCGCTCGGTACCAATCTTCAGAACATTGTCGTGGAAGATGAAGCGACGGCAAAAGCGGCGATGTATGCGCTGAAAAGAGGAGAGGCGGGAAGAGCGACCTTTTTCCCCTTGACCTCTATGAGACCTTTGTCTCCTACCAAGGAGCAAACCGAGGCAGCGGGCTTTGAGGGATATATCGGTGTTGCCGATTCTCTTATTACGACCGAGGCGAAATTTGAAAACGTGTTATCCTCCTTGCTTGGAAGAACCGTTGTTTTTGACAACATTGAGCATGCCAACGTGATGGCGCGCGCACTTCACTACCGTGTGCGTGTGGTAACGCTTGACGGTCAGCAGATCAATGCGGGCGGCTCCTTTACGGGAGGATCGGTCCGTACGGGGGGCGGCATTCTTTCCCGTGCGGGAGAGATCAAGCGTCTGGAAACGGAGCTTTCCGAAAAGGATGCAATCCTGGCGGCTCTTTCAGGCGAGGTGAAAGAGGCAAAAGAGCTTCTTGAAAAGCTTGAGGATGAAAGAATCGGTGAGGAAGATCGTCGCGACGTGCTTTCGGTGTTGAGGAATTCGGAAAACGGAGGACTTGAGCAGCTTCGGGCAAAGCTTGACGCGAATAACACGCTTCTTGAAAAGCTCAAAGCGGATATGCGTGAGTACGAGACGGCACGTGTGAAATACGAGGAGGATATCGGTCTTCTTGCGGCGGAAGAGAAAAATCTTCGCCACAGAATCCGCGAGCTGTCGGATTTCAGAACGGAAAAGCACTCGGAGCACGGAGAGGCACTTCTTCGTCTGGATGAGATTTCCCGTGCGTTGACCGATCTTTATATCCGCATCAGCGAAGCCGACAAGGATATTGAAACCGCAAGGACATTGAAGGAAAATTCGGAAGAGCGTCTGGAAGCCTTGAACCGCGAGATGCTGATGCTGACAGGGCGGATCAACACCCAAACAGAGCAGATCAAGCTTACCATGGAAGCAATGGAGGCGAACCGTACTGCGTTTGCCGCAGCGACCGCGCAGCTTGAATTGCTCAACGAAAAACGCAGCGCGGTGGAAAAGGATAACTTTGAGTTCGAAAGAAAGCTCAATGAGCTGAACGCAAAGCTGCGCGACCGTATGAATCAGAAGGAATTGATCTTCCGCGAGCATACCAAGTGCGAATCCAAGCTCTTGGCTTTGCGCGACACACAGGATAAGCTTGCCTCAAAGCTTTGGGACGATTATGAATTGACGCGGAACGATGCCGTGGCATTGGGATATCCTTCCGTAACGAAGGAAAACCGTATGGAAATGATCGCACTGCAAACCGATTGTCGCAACAAGCTTCGTGTCATCGGACACGTGGATCTTGATGCTGTAAACAAGTATCAGGACGTCAAGGCGAGATACGATTATATGAGCGCGCAGATCACGGATCTTGAAAAGGCAAAAAAAGATTTGCTCGGTATCATCGGACAGCTGGAAAGCGAAATGAAGACCTCCTTCGTGGATTCCTTTAACCAAATCAACGAAAACTTCGGTAAGGTGTTTGTGGAATTGTTCGGAGGCGGATCTGCAGAGCTTTCTCTTTCCGATCCCGAAAACGTGCTTGAAAGCGGAATTGAGATCAAGGCGGCGCCTCCCGGTAAGATTATCAAGAATTTGATGCAGCTTTCCGGAGGTGAGCAGGCGTTCATTGGTGTCGCACTCTTCTTTGCGATCATCCAGGTTAACCCCACTCCGTTCTGTATTCTGGACGAGATCGAGGCGGCACTTGACGAGGTCAACGTTGAGCGCCTTGCACAGTACATCAAGAGATACGCACACGGTACACAGTTTATTATGATCACGCACCGCAGAGGTACGATGGCTGCGGCGGATCGCTTGTACGGTGTTACGATGCCCGAGCATGGAATTTCCAAGATTCTGATGCTGGACGTGAATGATATTTCCAAGAAGGAGGGCGAAGACTGGAATGGGATTTTTGGGTAAGCTGTTTGGTAAAAAAGCAAACGGTGAAGCAGATGAAATCAACGAAAAAATAACGGAGAATGACGAAACGGCAACCTTTGAGGATCAAGAGTTTGAGGAAGCAGAGGCAGTAACCGAAGAAGAATCCGAAGAATTTTTTGAGAAAGAAACCGAGGAGGAAACCGAAGAGGAAACCGAGGAGGAAACCGAGGAGAAAACCGAAGAGGAATCCGAAGAGGAAACCGAGGAGGAAACCGAAGAGGAATCCGAAGAGGAACCCGAGGAGGAAACCGAAGAGCTTTCCGCGGAAGAGTTGCAGAAGGAGAAAAAATCCTTCTGGAGCCGCGTAAAAAGCGGGCTTTCCAAAACAAAACATGCTTTGTTCGGACAAATCGACGATCTTCTCAAAAACTTTGTAAAGGTGGACGAGGAGCTTTTGGAGGAGCTTGAGGAAATTCTGATCTGTGCCGACGTTGGTGTCAATGCTGCGGGCGAGATCATTGACGAGCTTCGGGAAGCGATCCGAGATGGAAGGCTCAAGGAAAAAGAGCAGGTGATGGACGCATTGCGCTCGATTCTTGAGGGGATGATCGGTGAAGGTGAGGATCTGAAATTGGAGACGTCTCCTTCCGTGATCCTTGTCATCGGTGTTAACGGCGTCGGGAAAACCACCTCCATCGGTAAAATTTCCAATCAGCTCAGAAAACAGGGAAAGCGTGTTGTGGTTGCTGCGGCAGATACCTTCCGCGCGGCTGCGATCGATCAGCTTGCCGTTTGGTGTGAACGTGCAAAGGTCGATCTGATCCGACAGAACGAGGGAAGTGATCCCGCTGCTGTTGTTTTCGATGCATGCCATGCGGCAAAAAATAAAAAGGCAGACGTTTTGATCATAGATACCGCGGGACGCCTTCACAATAAAACCAATCTGATGAACGAGCTTGCCAAGATCAACCGTGTCATTGACCGTGAGCTTCCCGGCGCATGCAGAGAAAATCTGCTGGTGTTGGATGCAACCACGGGACAGAATGCGATTCTTCAGGCAAAGGAATTCAAAAATGCTGCGGCGCTGACGGGGCTGATTCTCAACAAGATGGACGGAACCGCGAAGGGCGGTATTGTCATTTCGATTCGTCGTGAATTGAACATCCCCGTGAAATTCATCGGTGTGGGTGAGACGCTCGATGACATGCAGGCATTCGATCAGCGCGAGTTTGTGAGTGCTTTGTTTGAGTGAGGAATCCGTTATGAAAATTGTATTGGCTTCACGCAATCAAAAAAAGATTGAAGAGCTTCGGACGCTTCTTTCCGAAGAGTTTTCGGATCTTGAAATTTTATCCCTTGACGACGTGGGCATCTTTGAGGAAATCGAAGAGGACGGAACGACGTTTGAGGAAAATGCGTTGATTAAGGCGCGCGTCGCGGCAAAAAGCGGTTACATCGGTGTTGCCGACGATTCCGGACTCTCCGTAGATGCTTTGGGCGGTGAGCCGGGGGTTTATTCCGCGCGTTACGCCGCAAGATGCAACTATGCCGGAGATCATGACGACGAGGGCAATAACCAATGCTTGCTTTACAACTTAAAGGACGTTGAAGACGATGCACGCACAGGTGCATACGTCTGTGCGATTGCCTGTGTTCTTGCGGACGGAAGAGAATTTACCGTGCGCGGTGAATCTCGCGGTCGGATTTTGAGAGAATACCGCGGAAACGGCGGTTTTGGATATGATCCTCTGTTTTACTTTGACCGATTTGGCAAGACCTTTGCCGAGGTCAGCGCGGCAGAGAAGCATTCCGTTTCTCACCGCGGTGCGGCAATCCGCGAATTTGCAAAAAAACTGAAGGAACTGATTTGATTTATGAAATTTGGAGAATTTTTCACAGCCCCTTTTATCCGTTCCTTTGCCATTCGGATCGGTATTTTTATCGGACTGATCGTTACTCTTTTCGCGGGATGGAAGTTGGGAATTCTGGCGGGTGCCGTTGCGGTGCTTCTCATTGCCCTGATTCTGCCTGTGGTTTTCTGGATTACTTTTTTACCATACGTGAAGATGAAGGAGCAATTTAAACGTCCGTTTTTGTTTGATGAGCCGGTTCGCTTTACCGTAAAAAAAGGAAACGTCGGCGGCTTTTTCATCATCACCGAAAAAACGTTGGTTTTCCTTTCCCGCGAATGTACAGCACAAACCCTGGAGCTTTCCCGCGAAGAGGTAAAATCCGTAATCCTTGGAAAGGATCTGACCGTGAATATTTATTTGAGCAATACGCAATTTATCAGAGTGTTTTCGGGCGCATGCGAGGAGATCATGGAGATCTTACGGGCGAACGGCTGGAACACGGTGGAATGAAAGGATATTTATGATTTCATCAAAACAAAGAGCATATCTTCGCGGCTTGGCGAATTCTCTTCCCGCAATCATGCAGATCGGGAAGGGTGGACTGAATGAGAATATGCTGAAGACTTTTTCGGATGCACTTGAGGCGCGTGAATTGATCAAGCTTCACGTGCTGGAAAACAGCGGCGAAGAGCCGCGCGAGCTTGTAAATGCATTGGCACAGGCGCTTGGCGCCGAGGCTGTTGCGGCAACGGGACGCAAAATCGTGCTTTACCGTGCTTCTGAAAAGAACCCCGTCATCGTTTTGCCCAAGTCATGACGCGCATCGGAATTTACGGTGGCACCTTTTCACCGCCGCACAAAGGGCACGTCGCGGCGGCGCGTGCGTTTATGGAGCAGATGGAATTGGATTTTCTTTACGTGATCCCCACCGCTCTTCCGCCGCATAAGGAAATGGAAACTCCCGTATCTGCGCAGCATCGCTTGAACATGACGAGGCTTGCTTTTATGGGAATCGAAGGTGTATACGTCAGTGATATGGAAATACAGCGTGGCGGAAAAAGCTACACAGTAGATACCTTGCGTACGCTTTCGGGGACTGATCGGAGACTGTTTTTGCTATGCGGCACAGATATGATGCTGACGTTGGACGAATGGAGAGAGCCTGACGAACTGTTTCGCTTATGCTATCCCACCTACGTCCGACGGGAAAAAGATCCTTTGCTTGACGCAAGAATCGTGAAAAAAATTGCCTTATACCGTGAAAAATACGGTAAAGTGGTGCGACGTATTCTCGTAGATCCGATTGAGATTTCGTCGGGCGAGATCAGACGTCGCATCCGTTCGGGAGAGTCGCTTTCCGATGCGGTGCCTCCCATGGTGGAAAAATACATTCGTGACAATCATTTATACGGTTGAAAGAAGGAAAAACGAAGCATAATGACAAGGATCACAGAAACGATGTTGGAGGAGCTGCGTGAGCGTGTGATGCGGGAGATGTCTCCGAAGCGCTTTCGCCATACTCTTGCAGTGGAAGAAATGACCGTTCGCCTTTGCGCGCTGTATTGCCCTGAATATACCGAGCAGATGCGCGCTGCGGCGATCTTGCATGACCTGACCAAGGAAAAAAGTGTGGAGGAGCAGGTAGCTCTCTGCACTACCTTGGGGCTTTCGGTTAGTGAGGAAGACAAAAAAACCCCCAAGTTGTTCCATGCGCGCACAGCGGCAGCCTTGATTGGTACAGATTTTTCAGAATATGACGATCCGATCATTTTGGAGGCAATCCGTTGGCATACCACGGGACACGCGGGAATGTCTTTGTCCGAAAAGCTGTTGTACCTTGCGGATTATATCGATGAATCCAGAAGCTTTGAAAACTGTGTTCTTTTGCGCCGTTATTTCTTCGGGGCATATCCTGAGCGTATGGATGCGCGGGAGAGGGAGGAGCTTTTGAGAAAAACGCTTATCCTGTCCTATGATATGACGATCAGAGATCTGCTTTCGGAGGGAAGGTCGGTCGCAAGAGATACGGTAGAAGCGAGAAACGAATTGATTTTGAGCGTTTGAGCCTGCTTGTTGCGTCGCTTACATAAGTTTGCCGTTTGGGTTTGTAAGTGAGGTGTCGCAATGAAAGGTGTGTGTCGCTCGTTTGTAGCTTTCATTATTCTGTTTTCGGTGGTAACGCTCATGTTTCATAGAAGCTCCGTTTCGACTGCGGCTGTCGGTGAGGAAGCGGTGGGACGCGATAAGATCACAAGATTTCTTGTTTTGGGCTGCGATCATTCAACGCGTCTGACGGATAGTATTCTGGTTGTCAGCATTAACGAAACCAAGCGCGAGACGCGCATTTTGCAGATTCCGCGGGATACCTATGCGGAATATACGAAAAAAAGCTATAAGAAGCTCAACGGTGCTATGCAAGGGATGGGGGCGTCGGATTTGAAGCGCTTTCTTTCCCACGCACTCGGTATAAAAATCGATTACTACGTGGTTCTGAAGCTGGACTTTTTTAAGTCGCTTGTGGATGCTATCGGCGGAGTTGACGTGATGATCGAGCACGACATGGAATATTCCGATCCCGCACAGAATCTTAAAATCAGTCTCAAGGCGGGAAGGACACATCTGAACGGTGATATGGCGGAGCAGTTTGTTCGTTATCGCTCCGGTTACGTCAATGCGGATTTGGGAAGATTGGACGCGCAAAAGCTCTTTCTTTCGGCATTTGCAAAGCAGTGTCAGTCTCTTACGCTTCCGCAACTGCTGCATGTCACAGCGCTTGCTTTGACCGGTGTGCAGACCGATATCGGGTTACCGTCGGCGATTCGCACCGTCGGTATTTTGCGTTCCTGCGATGCATCCGCGATTCCGATGGCAACGCTTTCGGGACAAGCGGTAAAGGGAAAGAGTGGGGCGTGGTACTACGTTCTCAACCGAGAGGCGGCAAGTGAAATGGTCGAAAAATATATGATGTCGGATCGGACAAAGGAAGATGCTCTTTTTGATCCCGACCGTGTCTTTGACCGTCCTCAAAACGAGGAGTTTCACCGAATTTATACGGCGAAGAAATTACCGATCTCATAACGTTGTAAGTAATTTAATTTTTCTATATAAGGAAAGGATTTTTGGAATGGAAGAAACTATGAAAAGCTTGCCTTCCCTGAAGGGGGCACATGCCTTGGAGCTTGCTCATGCGATCTTCGACGTTCTTGACGCGAAGAAGGCACACAAGCTGAAGGTGCTGCGTGTCAACGATCAAACCGTGATCACCGATTATTTTGTGATCTGCACGGGAAACTCAAGCACGCAGGTCAAGTCCCTGGGAGGAGAGCTGGAATATAAGCTTGGCTTGCGTGGGGTAGATCCCGTTCATTATGAGGGACGCGACAGCGACGGATGGATCGTAATCGATTACGGGACCGTCATCGTTCATATTTTCAATCGTGAGCTGCGTGATTTTTATCAATTGGAAAAGCTCTACGGAGACGCAGAGGAAATACATTTTGTCGGCATTGACGACAATGAGGATACACGGGAGGACTGAACATGAAGTACGATTTTAAGCAAATTGAACCCAAGTGGCAAAAAAAGTGGGAGGAAGCACAGGCATTCTGCGCGGAGGATCACAGCAAAAAGCCCAAGTATTACACCCTGGTAGAGTTTCCTTATCCCAGCGGTGCGGGTATGCACGTTGGACACATCAAGGCGTATTCCGGACTTGAAGTGGTTTCCAGAAAAAGAAGAATGCAGGGATACAACGTATTGTTCCCGATCGGATTTGACGCATACGGACTTCCTACCGAAAACTATGCGATCAAAACGGGACTTCATCCCCGTGTTGTGACCGATAAAAACATTGAGAAGTTTACATCTCAGCTCAAGCGTGTCGGATTTTCCTTCGACTGGAACCGTGTGGTGGACACCACCGAGGAGGATTATTACCGTTGGACGCAGTGGATCTTTTTGAAAATGTTTGAGAAGGGACTTGTGTTCCGTGACACGGCGCTGGTCAACTATTGCCCCAGCTGTAAGGTTGTCCTTTCCAACGAGGATTCTCAGGGAGGAAAATGCGATATTTGTCACAGTGACATCGTTCAGAAGTCCAAGGCGGTATGGTACTTGCGGATCACCGAGTATGCAGACAAGCTTTTGAACGGTCTTGAGGAGGTCGATTATCTCCCCAACGTCAAGCAGCAGCAGGTCAACTGGATCGGAAAATCCACAGGTGCGTTTGTGAATTTCACGATCAAGGAGCTTGATGAAAAGCTTCGCATCTATACCACGCGCCCCGATACGCTGTTCGGCGTGACCTTTATGGTCATTGCTCCCGAGCATCCAATCATTGAGGCAAACAGAGACAAGATCGGAAACATGGATGCGCTGGATGCATACCGTGAGGAATGTGCGAAGAAGACCGAATTTGAGCGCACACAGCTGGTCAAGGATAAGACGGGGGTTTGCATTGAGGGCTTGACTGCGATCAACCCCGTTTCCGGTAAAGAGATCCCGATCTATATTTCCGACTACGTCATGATGGGCTACGGCACGGGTGCGATCATGGCTGTTCCCGCGCACGATGAACGTGACTATGCATTTGCAAAGAAATTCGGTATTGATATCGTAGAGGTCATCAAGGGTGGCGATATTTCCCGTGAAGCTTATACCGGTGACGGAGAAATGGTCAACTCCGATTTTCTCAATGGATTTACCAACAAAGAGGATTCCATTGCACGCATGATCGAGCATCTGTCAAAGAGCGGAATCGGTGAAATGGGTGTACAGTACAAGATGAAGGATTGGGCGTTCAACCGTCAGAGATACTGGGGTGAGCCTATTCCGATCATCCATTGTCCCGCTTGCGGAATCGTTCCCGTTCCTTACAGCGAGCTTCCTTTGAGACTTCCCACCGTGGAGCATTTTGAGCCGGGTGAGGGCGGGGAGAGCCCCTTGGCGAAGATCGATTCCTTTGTCAACTGTAAGTGCCCGAAGTGTAAGGGCGATGCAAAGCGTGAAACCGATACTATGCCGCAGTGGGCAGGATCCTCCTGGTATTTCTTGCGTTATATCGATCCTCACAATGCAGAGGCGTTTGCCGATCGCGAAAAGCTGAACTATTGGCTGCCCGTAGACTGGTACAACGGCGGTATGGAGCACGTGACGCGTCACATGATCTACTCTCGCTTCTGGCACAAGTTCCTCTATGATTTGGGAGAGGTGCCGGTGGCAGAGCCTTATGCCAAGAGAACGGCGCAGGGCTTGATTCTCGGTCCTGACGGCGATAAGATGTCTAAGTCCAAGGGCAACGTGGTAGATCCCAACGACGTTGTTGACGTGTTCGGTGCAGACGTTCTTCGTACCTACGTGCTCTTTATGGGTGACTACGGAAGTGCCGCTCCTTGGAACGAAAGCTCTATGAAGGGATGCAAGAGATTCCTTGAAAGAGTTGCAGATCTGTTTGATCTTGTAAAGGGCGACGGTGTGACACCGAAGCTTGAAACGGCACTGCACAAGACGGTCAAAAAGGTTTCCCTTGACATTGAAGAATTGAAGTTCAACACGGCAATTGCGTCGATGATGTCCCTTTTGAACGATATCAATGAGGTTGGATCTCTTACAAGAGATGAATTGATGGTAATCGTTCGTCTGTTGTCCCCCTTCGCGCCCCATCTTTGCGAGGAACTGTGGGAGATGCTTGGTGGAGAAGGACTTTGTTCGCTTGCTGCTTGGCCCGAATGGGACGAAGCCAAGACTGTTGATAGCGCGGTAGAGGTTGCGGTGCAGATCAACGGAAAGGTTCGTGCTACCGTGACATTGCCACTTAACTGTCCTGCTGCTGATGCCATCGCAACGGCGAAGGCAAATGAAAAGATTCTTCCTTTCCTGGAAGGAAAAACTGTAATCAAGGAAATCAGCATCCCGAACAAAATCATCAACATTGTTGTAAAATGAGAGAAGATCTTCTGATCCTTTCCGAGGATGCGGTTTTTTCCCGTATGTTGGAGCTGGAATTGAGGATGCGGATGATCTCTGTACGAGTTTCGCGCAGAGAAGAGTCGTGTGTCGGGATTCCCGTTGTGCTGGTGGATCTCGACACCTCTCCCGTTCCTCCTTTCGATCGTGATACGCGGGTGATTGGGTTTACTCGCAGCGACGCGGTTTCCTCGGTAGATCCGGACCGACACTGTTCTATGATTTTGCACAGGCCGTTCGAGATTCGCCGTCTTACCGAGGAGGTGCAAGCGCTGATTTTGCACAGCAAGGAAGAAAGACGGGACACGCTCGTTCTTTCTCTCGTTGGTGAGAAGCTGTTCTTCGGTAACTCCTCCGTGTCTCTCAGTCCCAAGGAAAGAGCGGTGACGGAATGTCTGCTTTCACATCGCGGAGAAGCTGTGAAAAAGGACAGAATTTCCGAGGTGATCGGAGAATCCGAGGCAAATAAGGTAGAGGTATATATCTGCCATTTGCGAAAAAAATTGGAAATGCTGACAAAACACGCAACTGTCCGAACGATTCGCGGTGTAGGATACCGTTTGGAAGAATATTGAAAAAGGGTGTGCCCCGAATGCAAATGCATTCGGGGCACACCCTTTTTCAAAGAAATTGCAAGGAGTTTTTGTGTGTCAAAGCATGTGAATTTTATTCGTAATATCTTAAAACAAGGTCACCCAAAATGCCTGAGGGGGGAAGCTGCATGTAGGTGGATAAACTGTCCTTTTCGTGTCGTACGAGCGAATTGGAAACAATGACGGTCGCTTCGTTAAGCCCATCTCGGATCGCTTCGGAAATGTCGAAGGCGTAAGGACGGCAAAGACGGATTCCCAAGTCCTTTTGGTTGAGCGTAAGAGCAGCTACCTCGCCGACCGTTCCGAGATCCAGTATGACCTCGGGGGCTTTCTTTGCGTCAAACGTAAAGGTGTATTTCATTTTTCCTGCAAAATCGGGATATCGATCCTTTGCGGTAACGTTGAAAAACGTGTCATATTCCCCTGTCTCCATATATTCCCAAGGCGTTTTTGCATCGGCAAGAGACAGTGAAAAACGCGGATGGAGGGCTTGGACCGAGGAACACCTTTTGAAGGTGGGAAGGGGAGTGGATTCGCCGAAAATCAGAATGACGGATTCTCCAGGACTTAGGGATACGTCCACTTCTCCCGTTTCGGTGTGTGCGGAACGGTAGCGCTTGCAAAGAAGATCTGCCATAACGTATTTTCCGGGGATTTTCGTGTTGATTGTAGTGTTGGCATCGTTGGTAACGTCCTCGTTGAAGAGCATGAACAGATCCTGCGTGTCCTTTTTTACGTGGAAAACGCGGAGCTTTGGGGTGCCGTGGGGAAGTGAAACGTCATAAAATCCGTTTTCTTTCATGAAGTCGGCAAGACTTGAAAGCGGAATTGCTTCAAATTCACCTACTGTGTTTTCGGGTAGCTTTTCGACAAAACGGATGGGAAGACCGCTGGCGGAGAGCTTTTTCAGGATGGAATAGTGAGAGACGGGAAGATGGGAGGCGGTGGGGATGAAGAGACAGTCAAAGGATTCCTTGCCAACGAGCAGCTTTCCGTTTTGTACTTGTGCGTTGATCAGATAATCCATTGGAAGAATATCGTAATCGATGTGGGCGTCGTAAAGTGCGCGCGCGGGGATCTCTACGGGCATATATTCGCCGCACTTACTTGCCCATTCCGCTTCTGCGTGATAAAGAATTGCCGCATTGGCAATATGCGTCCCACCGTACAGAAGATGCGCTGCGCGATTGGTATATTTCATCAATTCGGAAAATCCTTCAAAGCACGGATCATGTCCCTCTGCGCCGAAATGCGGTGGGCAGTCGGGATCGGGATAGGTGGGGGAAAAGGCATGCGGTACGAAATGGTTGACTCCGCGCACGAGCAGAAAATCAATCAACCATTTCATAAAAGGTGTACCTTCCGCCCATCCGAAGGCACCGAACACCTCGCACATTGCGCGCCCCTTCATGGAGGGGTTCAGATGTGCGTGGGAGGCACAGAGTTTGGGAAGCGCATAATGGAAAAAAGTACCCTTGACAACACCTGTGGAGACGCTTGCCGTATGTGTGGTGTCTGAAAAACCGGGCATGACCTGATGGAGAACAATATCCATCCCTGCCATATCCTGTCCGTCAAGAGAACGAAAATAATGTCCGGCGCCGTAACTGAGGCGTGCGTGACATCCGTTATCCTCGATCACGTGTCCGATGTATTCCACGCCGTGCTTATGACACCAGTCGGCGAGGCGACGGCAAAAATACAGTTCGTACATTTTGGTGATCGCGTTCATGTAAGATACGCGCATCGCGGCGCGCAGAGCACCTCCGTCAGAGCCCTCGTACCAAAGAAGATTCAAGTGTGGGAGGGGATCAAAGGTAAGCTCCTTTTGCATGCGTTCCTTTACCTCGTCATTCCATGGGAGCGCAAGTCCCGGACGTCCGACCGACATTTCATAAGGACCGTCGTCACGGCGGCGCTTGGTATGATATTGATTTTTAAAGCCCGGCTCATCCGAGAAAAAGCCGACGAAGGTGTTTCCGAAGTAATGGGAAAAATGCTCCCAATGCGGCTCGTATACCGCCTCGATCAAAACGTCCACCGAGGCAGGGTTGATTACATCGATATAATCACGCGGCGTTCCTTTACGGGATCGGTAGTAATAAAAAATACGCCAGATGCCATCGGGAATATCCCAATAGAGCGTATCACCCGCAACACAAGTACTCAGATCGATCGGAGTGTTTTCGCAAAGCTCTTCATCGTCGGCGTGCCGTCTGTACGCATAGACTCCGAGAAGAGAGTCCTCGGCAAATGCACGTGGGAGAAGAACCGAAGCGTCCTTCATAGGCCCTACCACGTCAATGTGGTGCTCGACCAGGGTGATGGGAGAGAGGTCGGGATATTTCTTTTGTATCATTCCGTTGGCGTGTCCCGTGGGAAAATGATCGTCATCCAAAAGCCATACTTTCATTCCTCGCTTTTTGGCTTCCGAGAGAATCAGCTCCAGATCCTTCCACCAGCCCGCACCACCGAAGTCATTGTGCGGACGAGCCTCTACGCAGAACGCTTGTGCTCCGCTTTTTTGGATATCATCTATTTGAGCGGGAATCTTATCTCTGTGATTTCCGTGTTGCCAGTAAAAGGGGAGAAGATAGTTTTGTTCCTTGCCTTCGAAAATATCGGTCAATGCTGATTTCATAAGAGAGCTCCTTGACGGTTTCTATCTAAGGATCAATGGAATTTGTGCAATTTATTATACACTATTTCTTTTGAATTTGCAACAGCGATTTTTAATGATTTCGATCCAAATCATCCTTGTGTATGCTTTTTTGCTTTGTTTTGTGTAAATTTTGTTTTTTTTGTTGCTTTTTGAATTTGCTTGATGTATAATAAAACAGAAGTGTGGAGGTGAGAAGATGTATTCCGGAATCTTTTCTGCAACCTATTCCGAAGATCACGTCGGAAAGAAGAGGCATTATCATGACGGGCATCAATTGCTTTATATTGCAAAAGGAAGCGCAGAGGTGCTTGTAAACGGTTCCTCCGAGACGGTGTCTGCAGGAACGTTGTTGCTTTTCAGCCGTTTTGAGGAGCATTCCGTTTATGCGCCCCGGGGGGAATATTGCAGATATTCTGTACGAATTGCTCCCGATATCCCGAATACTCCCGAAAACGAGCTGCTCTTTTCCTTGCTTGTAAACCGTGCCGAGGGATTTTGCCGCACGATCAATGTCGGTGACTTGGCTCCGAAGGTAGAGTCGATTTTACAAAACATAGTTGACGAGTTTCAAAGTGATCGTTTTTTCAAGGAAGAAATGCTGGATGCGCTTTTGAGGGAGCTTTTGATTGTGATCTGTCGGTTGATTCCGCGTGAAATGATCCCTTTGCAAAACGAAAACGCACGATTGATCTATCACCTGCAAAAGAAATTCGAAAACGGATATGCCGAGACGTTTACGCTGTCGGAGCTTGCTGCAGAGTATCATATGAGCGTTTCGCATCTCTCCCATCTTTTTAAGGAGATGACGGGAGAGTCGGTGATGGAGTATCTTTTTGCATGCCGAATGCTCGCTGCCAAGAAATTCCTTGCCACGACGGAAATGCCGATCGGTGAGATTGTATCTGTCTGTGGATTTGGTGATGACAGTAATTTCAGCCGCAATTTTAGAAAACGCACCGGAATGACTCCCAGTGAATTCCGTGCCGCTTACCGAAATTGATTTTTTTGAATCTGAAAGGAGAACAGATATGTCAAAACCCATGATTTGGAACGGGGAGAACTGTGCCGTTGATTGCGTATACGAGGAGGATGGCGCGGTATATTTTTGCTTGAAAAACCTCTATGCACGGCTTTCCTATCACGGGACACACGGTTGGCGGCTTCAAACCAACAAAAAGGATTTTTTCTCGTTTGAGAACATGGGTGCTTCCCAAGCACTTGCTCGTTATATGGGGGAGGCAATCAAGGATCTTCAAGCTCCCGTTCAGGTGGAGAAAAAGGAAGAGGAACTGCTTTTGAATGCCCCCGACGGAACGCATGCGATTCTTTCTCTTGCAAAGGATTTTTCACTTTCCTTCTTCTCGGAACGCGGACGGGAAACGATGTCCTTAAAGACACTTTCCTATGACGGAGAGCAGGTGACGGTCGGAGGATCCCTTGAAGCGGGGGAGGCGATCTTCGGCGGCGGAGAACGGTTTGACACCGTGAATAAGCGCGGTACGGGATTTTCCCTTTATATTTGCGACGGTTGGAACAGCACCGAAACCTCCTATATGGCAATCCCTTTGTTTGTCAGCTCGCGCGGCTCGGGACTGTTTGTCAACAGATATGAAAAAATGTATGCGGATTTCGGTGCTGCAAAGTCCGATGCTTGGGCAATCACCGTCCGAAACGATCTCCTGGATTGCTATATTTATGCCAAGGAGGATATCCGTGCTCCTTATCTTGGATACACTCAGCTTTCGGGACATGCCGATCTTCCCGAGGAGTGGGCGCAAGGGGTTCTGATCTGCCGTTACGCACCCGATATGCGCGGATTTGAGGATCATCCGGAGTTCACTACACCCTTGACGTTTGAGGACGTGCTGGCAGCGCCCGTGCCGAAGCAGGCAGAGCCGGAATGCAAGCACCTTTGGATCAAGCGGATCTCCCGTGCGACGGGGGAGGTTTCCTACGTCAAAGTGGACAAATACGAGGATGATGACGAGTACGTTTACGATGCGTCTCTGGTTTACTTTACAAGAGGCGGTGGAAAATACTACCGCGTGGCTTACTATCTGAGAGACGGAAGCTATTATCGAAGCG
This sequence comes from Eubacteriales bacterium, assembly GCA_045536125.1. GTDB lineage: Bacteria > Bacillota > Clostridia > Oscillospirales > CAG-272 > UMGS1865. Next base: position 32,061 of record JAZSMX010000052.1, read on the forward strand.
GAAGCAAGGGCTCTCCCGGAGGCATGGGTGTCAAATCCTTGACGGAAGCATTCCTCAATGCAGGTATGAAGCCTACTGCGCTTGTCATGGAGCCCTTGGATTGGGGAAATATTTCACGCGATATTGATTTTTGCCGACAGAAGGCAGCAGAGATCAGACATATCATTCAATGGTTGCATGAAAGAGATATTAAGGCGATGGTCTATATGGGGCTTGCGGGCGGTACGTCTCCGTGCACCGAAGGCTTTACAACGGATTATCTCGTTCACGGTAAGGTCAGCTTTCCCGACGGTACGGTCGAGGAAACACACCTTCTCCCCCAGGTTCAAGGCGGTGTCAATCCCGATCTCGGAAATTCCTCGCGCCGTTGTTATCTTGATATCACCAACCCGAAGGCACTTGATTGGTATTTCAACGTAGTTTGGGCACAGATGGTGGAGATGGGAATCGATGGCGTCAAGATCGATTTCTGCGAATTTGTGCCGGATGAAGATCCTTATGCCGATGGAACGAAGGTGGAATACCGCTGGTGTGATCCCTCTGTGTTCGGAAGCAGTGACGTGCACCATGCCTTCCCGACCTATTTCATTTCCATGTTCTACCGCAAGATCAATGAGATGAAACGAGACAAGAAGATCCCTTACGGCTTCACCGTGCTTTCCAGAGGCGGCGGCATCGGATCTCAACGGAATCCTTACCTTTGGGCGGGAGATCAGACGAGAACCTTTGAAAAAATCGAGGACCAGTATCTTGCGGTGATCAATTCGGGACTTTCGGGTGTTCCGTTTATGTCCTATGATATGGCGGGATATCAGTATCAGGAGCATGAAGGCTATTATACGATGGGCGAGGAAGAGGGAAGACTCTTTTCACGAGCCGTGGAGTGCACGGCGTTTACCGTAATGATGCAAACCCACGGAGACGTGCGTCAGGCGTTTGAAATGGCGGAAGACGTGCAAAAGACCTACCGTCTTTACACCGCGCTGCATCAGCGTCTCATTCCCTATATCCGGAAGTGCTCCCGCATTGCTTGCGAGAGCGGTGTTCCCGCGGTGCGCCATCTCATCCTCCGCGATTTTACCGATTCTTCCGTTTACGATCTTGAGGACGAGTTTACTCTGGGCGACGGACTTCTGATTGCCCCTGTTTTTGCCGACGGTGTGACGGAGCGTGAGGTCTATCTTCCCAAGGGGGAATGGATTGAGCTCCTTACAGGAAAGCGTCTTGCGGGAGGACAAACGGTCAAGGCGGGTGCTCCTGTCACGCAGATTCCCGTTTATCTTGACGTTGCGTGTGAGGATTTTGAGATGCTTTCCCGCGTTTTTGAAGGACCCGAATGGAAGGAAATTGCATCTCGGAAATGATCGCTTTTTGTCGAAAACGTATAAGAGAGAACAGTTTATAATATTTTATTATTTATTATTGACAAAAGGACTTTCATATGATAAAATGTGTGCGGACAGGAAAATTGTTCCTGTCCGCATCCTCATTGGCAGGAAATTTACTCAAAGAAAAGGATTTTACGATCATGGAAAAAAATCAATTTTGGATCGACGGTGCTATCGCTGTAAAGACTGCGGCGAACGCATCGGTAAAGAACGTTTTCCGGACCGCAAAGGCTTTGTATTTCCAAACCGCAAACGGCATCAGCGCGCGTCTTACCTGTGAAGGGGTAAAGGGATGGAGATTACAGGCGAATACGAAGGATGATGCGAGCTTCTCCCGTCTCGGTGCATCTCAGGCATTGGCTAAATACATGGGTGAGTGCACCTGTGACTGCTCCAAGGAAATTGAAATTACGGAGAATGCGGATACCGTTGTCGCTGCTTGTCCGTGCGGTTCCCGTGTAGAGCTCTCTCTTTCAGATACGTTTTCTCTTAAGGTCATTTCTGCCGGCGGCGAAGTCAAGGCGGAGGTCAAGGGAATTTCCGCTTGCGACGGTAAGATGGTGATTTGCGGTGCGCTTGAGGACGGCGAGGCTGTCTACGGCGGCGGTGAGCGTCTCGACGTTGCCAACAAGCGCGGAACCAAGCTGGATCTTTACAGCTGTGACGGCTGGAACGATTCCGCCACCTCTTACGTCGTCGTTCCTTCGTTCTTTACCACACGCGGTGGCGGTATGTTCTTTAACATGTACGATCCCGCTATTGCGGACTTTGGATGTGACGTAAAGGACGAGTGGTCCTATACGGTCAAGGAAGAGATCATGGATTGCTATTTCTATGCAAGCGATGATCCCGCAGCAGTGCTCAAGGGCTATACCGAGCTTTCGGGACACGCATATATGCCCACTCCTTGGATGCAGGGAATGCATATCTGCCGTTACTGGCCTGATTTTTGGACGTTTGATCAAGATCTTGTATACGATTCTATCGACGTATTCGAAAACCGTAACGAGCTGTATATTCTTAAGGGTGACGGTTATATCGCCATTACCGAGGCGACCGAAGAGGAAATCGCGGCTGCCAATCGTTTCTATTTGCCACGCGAGGATGGCAAGTATGCTTTGACCTACGTAAAGGACGATGCGGGAAAGGTTTACAAGAGAGGTCCTAAGAACAGTCCCGGCGGTAACAGCGTAAAGACGATCATGGAAAACTTCATTAAGGCTGATATCAAGCCCGCTGCTGCAAGCATGGAGGGCTTTGGCTGGTCCAATGCCTTTGACGTGGTTGATCCCAACGGAAAGAACAGAGCGAGACTGACGAATGCCGCAACATGGTTGCATGCTCACGGTCTGCGCGGCATGGTTTATATCGGTGTCGGACGTGTAGGCCTCGGTAACGTTGGATTCAAGGAAGAGTATCTTGTTCATGCCGACGTTGAGGTCAAGAATGCCGACGGTACGGTGACGAAGCTTGAAAATACCACCAATATCCCGTGGATTCTCGGAACGGGCGCAAATCCCGACGTAGGACGCTCCGCTGACGGAACGCTCCGCACGGACAGATACCTTGATATTACCAATGAAGAAGCGGTCAACTGGTATTTCGATCAGATCTGGGGAGAGATGATCAATATCGGTATTGACGGCGTCAAGATCGACTTCTGCGAGGAAATGCCCGATCACGGAAAGCCTTACGGAAGCAGCGTGACCTATTACCGTTGGAAGGATCCCTCCAAGATCGTTCCCGGAACGGAGCATCATGCGTATCCTACCTACTTTATCTCCGCGTTCTACAAGAGAATGATCGAGCACAAAGCGGCGAAGGGATTGACCGACGGCTTTATGGTCTTCTCTCGCGGCGGCGGTATCGGTTCTCAGCGTTCCCCCTACATGTGGGCGGGCGACCAGGGACGTCAGTACGAGAAGATGGATGACCAGATCCTGGCAGTTGTTAACTCCGGACTTTCCGGTGTCCCCTTCATGTCCTACGATATGGCGGGATACCAGTACTGGGGTGATTCCTATCATACCATCGGCAAGGAAACCGAGTCCGCACTCTTCGCACGCGCGACCGAATTTACTGCGCTGATGACCAATATGCAGACACACGGTGACGTCAGACATGCATATGAAATGACGGAAGAGGTTCAGCAGATCTACCGTAACTTCATGGGGCTTCATACCGAGCTGATTCCTTATATGCAGAAATATTCCAAGATCGCTTGCGAAACGGGTATGCCTCCCGTTCGTCATCCTGTTCTGAAGTATCTCAAGGATACCAACGTATATAACCTGATCGACGAATTTATGCTTGGAGACGCATTGCTCGTAGCTCCCGTGATCGTCAAGGATGCTGTCGAGAGAGACGTTTATCTCCCTGCGGGCTCTTGGACCAACCTTCTCACGGGTGAAGTGATCGAGGGCGGAAAGACCGTGACCGTCAAGGCAAACCTCGGTCAGATTCCGTTGTTCCTTGACAACAATTCTCCCGATGTCGAGGAGCTTATGCCTGTATTCAACGGGTTGTTCTGGAACGAAATCAAGAATTTTAAGTGAAAATAACCTTTTCGGGAGGCGTATGCCGATTGTTTCAATCGGCAGCCTCCCGATTTCCTTCCAAAAAGGGAAAATACAAAAAATACAAAAGGATGGATTGTGATGATGGAGAAGATACGTCAATCCGAAAAAGCATTGTATTTCAGCAATGCAGAAGGGCTTCATTTCCGCCTGACACACGAGGGAATCAACGGTTGGAGACTTCAGACAAGCAAGAAGGCACGTTCGTTTGATTCGAACGGCGCGGCACAGGCACTGGCAAACTTTATGAATGAAAAGGTAAAGGGCAGTGCAAAGAAGCTTTCTTTCATAGAGAAGAAAACCACGCTGACAGTGACCGAAAAGAACGGTACGAAAGCTATTCTTTCGCTCGGAAAGAAATTCTCACTTAAGTTCTGTACGAAAGATGGAAGGCCAATCACAGAAGTGACAAGCGTTGCCTATGAAAACGGTGTTCTCTACATGAGAGGAACACTGGAAGAGGGGGAAGCGATCTACGGTGGCGGTGAAAGACTTGACGTTGCCAACAAGAGGGGCACGAAATTTGATCTTTACACCTGCGACGGTTGGAACAATTCTTCCACCACCTACGTGGTGATTCCGACCTTCTTAACCACCCGCGGCGGCGGTATGTTTATCAACCGTAACGAGACTGCAATCGTTGATTTCGGAAAAGAAAAAACGGACGCATGGTACTACAAGCTGCTTTACGGTGATATGGACTGTTATTTCTATCCTACGGGCAACATGAGAGACGTGCTGCGCGGATATACCGAGCTGACAGGACATGCGTATATGCCAACCCCTTGGATGCAGGATATGCATATCTGCCGTTACAGTCCCGATTTTTGGATTTTTGACCAGGATAAGTTCGTCGATGCGGTGGAGGTGTTCCCCGATTGGGAAAAGCTTTACGTCGCAAAGGACGGTGTTTATCTTGATTTTGATAAGCCCGCGGACTTCGTTCTCTATACGGATCTTGACTCGGAAGCCAAAAAGCTTGCGTCCCGCTTCTATCTTTTCAATGAGGAAACCGGGAAGTACGAGCTGACGTATTTGAAGAACGATGCTGGAAAATATTGTCCGAAGGGAAGAAAGGGGAATCCCGGCGGTAACAGCTGCAAGACCATTATGGAAAACTTCATCAAAGCCGACATGAAGCCTGTGGCGGCAAGTATGGAGGGACGCAACTGGGGCGCGTGCTTTCGCGACAGTGATGAGAGCCGCGCAAACAAGGAGGATCTGAAGAGAACGGTTGAATGGCTCCACGCGCACGGTATGAAGGCAATGGTGTATATCCGTGCGGGCGGTGTCGACGCACAGGATATCGGCTTTCAATCCGAATACAAGGTACATGCAGACGTTGAGATCACGAACGAGGACGGTACTGTGACGCTCAATGAGGACACCGTTAACATTCCTTGGGTGGTCGGAACGGGAGATAATCCCGACGTGGGACGCATGAGAGGAGCTATGCGGACGCGCGATTATCTCGATATTACCAATGAAGAGGCAACCGAATGGTATTTTGATCGGATCTGGAGCGAGATGATTGATATTGGCATTGACGGTGTCAAAATTGATTTCTGTGAGTGCATGCCCGATGGGGACAGACAGATGGGAATCACCAAAACGCACTACAAGTGGGCAGATCCCTCCAAGATCGTGGCAGGGACTGAGCATCATGCATACGCTCCCTACTTTATCTCCATGTTTTATAAGAAGATGGTGGAGTTCAAGGAACGAAAGGGGCTTAAGGACGGTTTTATGGTGTTTACCCGCGGTGGCGGTATCGGTTCTCAGAGAAATCCCTACATGTGGTCGGGAGATCAGGCGCGCGCCTATGAGAAGCTGGATGACCAGCTTCTTGCAACCGTAAACAGCGGTCTTTCGGGAATTCCTTACATGTCCTTTGATATGGCGGGATATGCGTATGCCAAAACTAACTATTTCACCATTGGACGTGAAAACGAATCGGCAATTTTTGCGCGCGCGACCGAATTCACTGCGTTCCTTACGCAGATGCAGACACACGGTGACGTTCGTCACGCATACGAGATGACCGAGGAGACGCAGCAGATCTACCGTAATTTTACAAGACTTCATACGGAATTGATTCCTTACATGCAGAAGTACTCAAGGATTGCGTGCGATACGGGTACGCCTCCCGTACGTCACTTGGTGCTTGAGTATCCGAATGACGTGAACGTATACGATATGATCGACGAGTTTATGTTGGGTGAGGGACTGCTTGTTGCTCCGATCCTGACAAAGGATACCTTTGAAAGAGACGTATATCTGCCCGAGGGC
>JAZSMX010000067.1:0-2526 GCA_045536125.1 Eubacteriales bacterium
ATTCGGCGGTAGAAAAAGCCCGTAATATTTTGGAGAATTTCGAAGAAATTCAACCGATTCCTGTCTCATTTTCTGATTTTACCGGAAAACGGGACTTTTTTCTTTTCTCCACGGGCTTTTTCGTTCAGGGCAGATGTGACAGCCCCTTTATTTACAAAGTGATGACACAGTCCCCATCCTTGGCGATGTAATGCTCCTTCACACCGAGCTTTTCCATCCAGGCTCTTGTTTCAAGTGTGGTAAACGGACCTTGTCCTACCGTTTCGGGGTCGTTTGACAAGTAGTTGTTGTTCACCCAGAGCCAATCGGGAGTACACCAAAGGCAAGCGGTGGGGGCAATGGCGTCATAGACGTCCTCTGTGACGGCATCCTGACCGTGATGAGCAAGCTGGCACAGATCACTCTTCAAATCCGTTTGATAGCGTGCAAGAAGGCGCTTGCCGGCGATCTCTCCTGCGTCTCCCATGAACAGAACGGTTTTTCCACCGAGTGTCATGCGGAACACGGTGGAGGAGTTGTTGACGATATCATACGTGACGGTGTCGTCGTAGGTCAAGAGAATTTCCACGGATGCGTCTCCGATGTTGTAAACGTCTCCCGTGGAAACAATGTGTGCTGCGCTTCCAAGTGAAGGGAGTGTATGATAAAAGCGCGACAGTGTGTGTACAGATCCCTTTTCGTAACGCTCAAAGTAGGGGACGGAGGGGAAGGTATAGTAAACGGCATCACAGGTAAAGCGACCGATGTAGGATTCGTAAAATACAGACAAGGCATCGATGTGATCTTCATGTGCGTGGGTGAGAAACCATGCGTCGATATGGGGGATCTCAGACGAGGTGATTTCCTGCAGATGCGAAAGGAGGGGTGCGGCATCCTCGTCCCATCCACCGTCAATGACGATGACCTTTTGATCCTTCGTGGTGACGACAAAGCTCATCATCTGTTTGTTTTTTTCGTTGGTAAAAAGATAGATCCTATTTTCCATAAGTCCTCCTTGATGCTTCTGCTTGCAGGAAAGCGCCGCCGCTTTTTGCACGCTCTGAAATGCGTTGCACGGGCTTGCAAGCACTTGATTGGAACAAGTCTATTATAGCACAGAAAAGTGAGGTTCGCAAGACTTAAAAAAGATTTTTCACGGAAAACTGTTCCGCGCGACGCATGTCCTCTGCGGCATCGTAGAGAAGCGTACGGGCACTTTCAAATCCGTAAAGATCCTTTGCCTGTATTGCGGCGCCGAGACGCGCGGCTTCCTCGCTGATGCGGTCAACGAAGGGGTAGGAGACGGTCAATCCGATGATGCCTTCCTTTTCTCTCCAATACTCTTCTATTGCTTGTGCCGCCGCTTGCGCGGATGGATCTTCCATGGACGGAAGAGTGTCCAGCATATCGCAAAGCATGTCCGCGGTGGTATTGACGTAAACGAAATTGAGGACGGAAAGAATCAGGACCAGGGACAAAAGAACAACGGTTGCAATCAAGGATTTCATCGATGCTTCTCCTTTGGAATATAATATAGCTCCCCCGTCTCGTTTGCCGTGACGCAAAAGAGGGTAGAAGGGCGCAGCTTTCTTTGCGACAGCTCTTTTTGAAGCCAGGCACGGTCTCGTCCGATCAGACGCAATCCCATATCACTGTAAACTCCGTTGCTGTATACGATGTGCATCAGCCCCGTGTCCTTCGCCTCCATTCCCAACTGTTCGATGGTCGGTTGGGTGTATTTCGCCTTTGGGATGACGGTGAGCTTTCCGTTCTTTTCAAGGATGGCACATTCCACCTGGGAGAGGTCGGAAAGGTTTTGCTGCCGTATCTCGCTCATCAATTCTTCAACGGTGATGCGGGTTTCAAAAAGTGCGCGTTGTATGAGAACACCGCGGTGGATCAGAACCGTAGGTGGGGCGGAGAGCAGTGTTTTGAACCGTGGGATCCGCAATAATATATAGGAAGAAAAGACCTCCAGCGCCAGAAGGATGATCATGGGAACGATGGCGAAGGCGACGGGGATTTCCTGGTTGGTGATAGGGAGAGATGCAATTTCGGATAAGAGAAAGGTGGTGACCAGATCCGTGACCTCTAATTCGCCGATTTGTCTTTTTCCCATCAGACGCATGGTAAGGATCAAAAAAACGTATATCAGAAACGTGCGAAGCACGATGGTGATCATGTTTTGCCCTCCTTTTTTTGAGAGAGTCGTTCAAAAATCAGTTTTGGTGAATATGTTGAAAAATATTTTATTTTTTTGTGAAAAAGTGCTTGACAAGTCTTTCAAAGTGTGGTATAATATGCAAGCTGTCGTCAAAGAGACAGCGAACCGCGAACCGATCGGCGAAAGTCCTTGGAAAAAAGTTTTGAAAAAAGTAAAAACTTTTCAAAAAGGTATTGACAAGTCGGTAGGAAAGTGGTATAATAATCGGGCTGCCGCAAAAACGGCAGAGATGATCCTTGAAAATTGAACAACAAGAGAGAAGTACAAAGCATATAAAAGTATGTGCAACGGATCTCGAACAATTCAAACGAGAATACTACTCA
>JAZSMX010000047.1:0-3847 GCA_045536125.1 Eubacteriales bacterium
ATTCGGCGGTAGAAAAAGCCCGTAATATTTTGGAGAATTTCGAAGAAATTCAACCGATTCCTGTCTCATTTTCTGATTTTACCGGAAAACGGGACTTTTTTCTTTTCTCCACGGGCTTTTTCGTTCAGGGCAGATGTGACACCCCCTTCTGTTATAAAACAGGAAAAATACGAGAAACAGGAAGGCTCTTTGTCACCGTTTGACACCCCTCTTGTGATCGACAGATTCGTTGATGGCGCAGGATTCTCTCACTGTGCTTTCTTTGAAAGGCAGTGCGTGCAGAGGTCTGAGAGGGGGCAGGTGTCGCACGCGGGGGTACGCGCGGTACATACGTCGCGCCCGAAGAGAACAATGCGGTGGCAAAAGTCGCTGATGCGTTCTTGGGGCAGCAACGGTGTGAGAAGGCGCTCGATCTTCACGGGATCGCGCAACGCTTCGGGGTACATCCCAAACCGTCCGCAAATCCGCATACAATGCGTGTCTGCTACGATGCCTCCCTTGCCGTAAATGTCTCCGAGCAGAAGATTGGCAACCTTTCTTCCCACACCGGGAAACTTCAAAAGCTCTTCCATGGTGTCGGGAAGAATGCCGTTGTAATCCTCTACAAGCATGCGGCAGGCATCCTTCGTGCTTTGTGCCTTGACGCGGTAAAGACCGCAGGGACGAAGGATGCGCTCCAATTCTTCAATGTCGGCATCCTTGATGGCTTCGGGGGTGGGAAAGAGGGAAAAGAGCTCGCGGCAAACAAGATTGACACGTGCGTCCGTGCATTGCGCGGAAAGCCGCCCCATGATCAACAGCTTCCACGCATCCCCGTTCCATTCCAACGCGCAAAGCGCGTCCGGGTAGAGCTCCTCCAAACGATGGGAGATCTGATTTAGGCGTTCCTTTTTTTGTTTTTGTGTCATCGCTTTTCTCCTTTGGATCACACGAAAACGTACTTTTCGGGAGTGGGCTCGTCGAAGAATTCCGCGGGATTCCGATCGGTCACAAAATAATCGATGTCGGAAATACATCCTTGATAAAAGGTGGAGCTGTGTCCCCATTTGCTGCTGTCGCAAAGAAGAATTTTGCGACGCGCGTTTTTCATCATTAGATTTCTGACCGCAACCTCCTCGGAATAGCAATCGTAGAAGCGACCGTCCGAGGAGATCGCCTGGACCGAGAAGAGTGCCGTGTCCGCACAGATCCGTTCCAAAAAGCTTTGCGTGTAGCCGCCGACGAGAACCGCGCGGTTGTCGCCCGAAATCGCGCCTCCCGTGCAGTATGCCTTGATGTCGTATTGGGAAAGCAGAGACATTACGTCCACACTGTTGGTGATGACCGTGACACCGCCAAGGGCGGGAAGAAGCTCGGATACAAAATAAGCGCTGCTGGAGCCGTCAAGAAACAGCGTTTCCCCGGGATGGAGAAGCTTCAGCGCGGACTTTGCCATTTGCTTTTTTTGGACGCTGTTTTCATGGCTTCTGAGAGAAAAGGGAATATGCTTGCCCGTTGTGTTGGCGAGCTTTACACCGCCGTAGCTTCTGATCACGAGCCCTCGTTCCTCCAGATTTTTCAAATCGCGTCGGATGCTGGATGCGCTGATGTTGATCTTTTTTACAAGATACTCTACCGTTGCGTATTCAGTGCTTCCGAGCAATGCCATGATTTCGTCCTCACGTTCACATTTATACATCGTGCCCCTCCTATGATGCGTATTAATGCGCGTTCTTGCGCAATTCTGCTTTTATTATACTATACTTTCAAGTCTTTGTAAAGAGGAAATCGCGTTTTTTTATTTGTTTACAAATATGTGTGGAATTCGTTGGCGGAATGTGTTAAAATGTCGGAAATGAAGGGAGGGGCGTGCTATCAGAATTCTGTTTTTCGATATGGAGTTTGCAAACGGCAAGGTGGCAGGCTCCGTGTATTCCTTCGGGTATCTTGTTACAGATGAGCATTTTCACGTTCTCGTGCCCCCGACCGATCTTCTGATCAATCCGGAGTGCGAGTGGAACGAGTACGTGCAGGAGAATATTCTTGCTTATTCCATGGAGGAGATCGGGCAAGCGCCTACGTTTCCGTCGGTGTACGGTCACATTCTTTCCCTCATTTCCTCGGTGGATTTCGCGGTCGGCTTTTCGATCGGAAACGATCTCCGTGCATTGCTTGCGGACTGTCGCCGTTACGGGCTGACCGCTCCTTCCTTTGCGTGGCTTGACGTAGAGAAGCTTTGCAAAAAGGTGGAAGCGCATCGCGAGGCACACGGCTTGGAGGGGTGCTTCCGTGCATGGTGTCAGGGAATGCCGATTCCGGAAAACCGACACCGCAGCGACGTAGACGCGGATATGACCGCATCTCTTTTACGTGCCGTGTGTGAGAGTCTGCACGTGGACGCCGAGATGATCCGTATCGCATATCCCGAATGCACGGGGGACTCTGCGAGGATGGAAAAAAGCAATGAAAAAAAGCCGAACCACAAACGGCATCGGCATCACCGCTCCCCCAAAAAAGAAAAAAAGGAGAATCCCTCTTGAAAAAAACTTTGAGTGTGCTTTTGTGCCTTTGCACGTTGCTTCTTTGCCTTGCGACGACGTCAGCCTGCTCCGATCCCAAGGAACGCAGACGGGAGGATGGCAGCTTATATCTGGAGGGCACGTATGTCTCCGAGTCGGGCATTGGCGACAGAGTGTTTGTGTTTACCAAGGATCTTTTGGTGATGATCCAGGTGATCAACGAGGAAACCTTGGAATTTCATTATGATTACGAAATTCGTGAAAACGAAGATGAAATGACCTTGCTTCTTACCTACAAGAACCACGTTTACGAGGGGCGAAGCGGCGAGGTTCTGTTTTATCTGAACGGAATGATACTGGAATACAACAAGAATCCCACGTTGGAATCCGCGTTCGACATGGGAGACGGATATATCGTGGTTTCCGGGAAAAAGCTGGTACTGAAATAATGGAGGAAAATATGCTCAAGCTGTGTATATTCGATCTTGACGGAACGGTGTTGGACACACTGGGAACGATTTCCTATTACGCAAACGGTGCTTTGGAAAAGCATGGGGTAGCTCCCATTGAAAAGGAGGATTACAAACATCTTGTCGGTACGGGAAGCGCGAATCTGGTTCGCAAGATGCTCACCTTCAGAGAATGCTACAGTGATACGCTTTTTGAAAAGGTGCACCGCGATTACAACAGTGCTTACAATGCCGACGTTGCTTACGGTACAACGGTGTATGAGGGGCTTCGTGAGGTGTTGGATCGCATCAAGAAGCATGGCATTCGGATGGCGATCGTGTCCAACAAGCCCGATTTTGCCACGAGAACGGTTGTCAATCGCATTTTTGGAGAAGAATATTTTGATTTTGTCACGGGACAAAAGGAAGGAGTTCCTTTGAAGCCCGATCCCTTTGCGGTTCTCTCTGTTATGAAGGATATGAACGTCCATGAGGCGGAGTGCATTTACGTGGGAGATACCTCCACGGATATGAAAACAGGAAAGAATGCCAATCTTTTCACCGTCGGTGTGCTCTGGGGCTTCCGCGAACGCCCTGAGCTTGAAGAGAACGGTGCGGATCGCATTGTTGCCTCTCCCTCCGAGCTTTGGGATTGTATCTCTGAAAGAATGGAATGATAAAAAGCACGGCGGTCGATTTTTTGCGGATTTTGTCAAGTAAATGATCACGGGGGCTTCGCATCGCAAGGCTTTCAACGAAAAAAGGGGCTGTCTCATTAAGAAAGCCTGAAAAAGAAAAAAACGGATGTTCTTTACCGAAAGGTATTGAGCATCCGTTTGCTTTGTTGTATAATTAAATTGCTACAAATAACCCTACAAGAAAGCGAGATAATTATACAAC
>JAZSMX010000114.1:0-10921 GCA_045536125.1 Eubacteriales bacterium
GAGACTTGACCGCCTTTTTTCCCTCTGCCTGCTTGATGCTCTCAAGGATATCGGGATAAATAGTTCCCTGTGCCAGGAAAGCCACTCCGTCAAGCTTTCTCGCTTCGTCCGCAAATACGTTGATAAACTCTGCGCCGATGATTTTTCTCTTCTTTTCCGGATCTGCAACGTCCTTAAGAAGCTCCAGGAAGCGATCCGTCGCATCGACGTAAACGAGGTTTGCGTCAAGCTGATTTCTGAAAAGTGCAACAACGTTTTCAGACTCGTCCTTACGCATCAAGCCATGATTGACGTGTACGCAAACGAGCTGCTTACCGATTGCCTTGATGAGCAGTGCTGCAACGACAGATGAGTCGACACCTCCCGACAATGCCAAAAGCACCTTTTTGTCACCGACCTGCGCGCGTACTGCCGCAATCTGATCCGCAATAAATTTGTCCGCAAGAGCTTTCGTTGTAATGCGCTCCATGGTATCGGGACGTCTCTCTAAAAATTCCATACGTTTTGCCTCCCATTCTATTGAGCAAAAATAAATAATCCAACATAATAAATTGTATCACAAAACAGAAATCTTGTCAATTGGAAATGTGATAAAAAATGTCAAAAAATTACAAAAAAGCAGCAGGCATTTCTCATACGTTTGCATGAGAAATGCCCACTCTTTTTTACAAATCAGACAACACCGTATGCAAGCATAGCATCGGCAACCTTGAGGAAGCCCGCAATGTTCGCACCTGCAACAAGGTTTCCTTCCATGCCGTACTTCTTTGCAGCAGCTACAGAGCTGTCGTAGATATTCTTCATGATATCCTTCAGCTTTGCATCAACCTCTGCCGCACTCCAGGAGTAGCGCATAGAGTTCTGAGACATTTCAAGACCGGAAACGGCAACACCGCCTGCGTTGACTGCCTTGGAAGGAGCAACAACGACGCCGTTTGCCTGGAGGAACGCAACAGCCTCATTGGTGGTAGGCATGTTGGAAACCTCTACGTAGTACTTGAGTCCGTTCGCAACCATCTTCTTTGCATCGTCGAGATTGACCTCGTTCTGCGTTGCACAAGGCATGATGACATCAACCTTCTCACCCCAAGGCTTCTGACCTGCGAAGAAGGGTACACCGAATTTATCCGCATAGTCCTCTACGCGGTTGCGGCAGGAAGCACGCATTTCAAGCATGAAGTCAATCTTTTCCTTGGTGTTTACGCCATCCTTATCATAGACGTATCCGTCAGGACCGGAGATGGTCACAACCTTACCGCCAAGCTCGGTGATCTTCTGCACAGTACCCCATGCAACGTTACCAAAGCCGGAGACGGCAAAGGTCTTACCCTTGATATCCTCACCGTAGGTCTTGAGCATTTCAACGGTGTAATAAACAGCACCGAAGCCGGTTGCCTCGGGACGGATCAGAGAACCGCCGTAGGAGCGTCCCTTACCCGTAAGAACACCCGTGAACTCATCACGGAGTCTCTTGTACTGACCGAAGAGATAGCCGATCTCACGCGCGCCAACACCGATGTCACCTGCGGGAACGTCGGTATCGGGACCGATGTACTTCTGAAGCTCCGTCATGAAGCTCTGGCAGAAGCGCATCACCTCTCCGTCAGACTTGCCCTTAGGATCGAAGTCGGAGCCACCCTTACCGCCGCCCATGGGAAGACCGGTGAGGGAGTTCTTGAAGGTCTGCTCAAAGCCGAGGAACTTGATGATGCTCTCGTTAACGGAAGGATGGAAGCGAAGACCGCCCTTGTACGGACCGATCGCGCTGTTGAACTGAATACGGAAGCCGCGGTTGACCTGCACCTTGCCCTGATCATCCACCCACGGAACGCGGAACTTGATAATTCTCTCAGGCTCGACCATCATATCGATGATTCCCTTTTCAATGTAAATGGGGCTCTGCTCAACGACGGGCTCCAAGGACTCCAGCACTTCGCTGACAGTCTGGTGGAACTCAAGCTCACCGGGGTTGCGCTTGACAACGTCGTCCAAAACCTTTAACAAATACTCGTTCTTAATGCTCATTGTATGTATTCCTCCTTGTGAAGCTCTCTTTTGCAGGATTTTCACCCGGGAACTGCATATAATTCCCTTTTTTCTTCAAAAAACGCAAAATCCACTTCTTTTACCCAATAATTATAATACATGGATTGCATGTTGTCAACCTTTTTTTGCAAAAAAAACGGCTCAACAGTAAAAATTAACACTTTACAAGATATAAGAGAACACCCACCATTTTTTCAATGGAATCCACGGGAATAAACTCGTGTACACTGTGAAAATTTTCTCCGCCGGTGGAAAGATTCGGGCAAGGAAGTCCCATAAAGGAAAGTCTTGCTCCGTCCGTTCCGCCGCGGATCGGCTGAACAATGGGCTTGACTCCAACGGATTCCATCGCCGCCTTGGCATTGTCGATCAGCTCCATGCAAGGCTCAATCTTTTCTCGCATATTGTAATAGCTGTCACTTACCTTCAAAGAAAAGCTTCCGTCTCCCCACTTCTCATCAAGATATGCGCACAAGTGTGCAAGGAATGCCTTTCTCGCCTCAAATTTTTCTCTGTCGTGGTCACGCACGATCATGGAGACGTGAGCTTCATTTTCATCCCCCTTGATGTCCGTGACGTGATAAAAGCCCTCATACCCCTCGGTGTGCGCGGGAGCTTCCGCAGGGGGAAGCATGGAAATCAGCTCGCATGCCAGCAAAGCTGCGTTTTTCATTCTTCCCTTCGCACTTCCCGGATGAATGTTCAAGCCCTTGATTTGAACGCTGACCGCCGCCGCGTTAAAATTTTCATATTCGATCTCACCGATCATTCCTCCGTCCACCGTATAGGCGACAGGGGCACCGAAGCCCTCCAAGGTAAAATGATCTGCTCCGCGTCCGATCTCCTCATCGGGAGTAAAAGCAACGAAAATCTCTCTGTGCGAAATTTCGGGATGTACCACCAGATATTCGCACAAGGTCACAATTTCCGCAACTCCCGCCTTATCGTCAGCACCGAGAAGCGTCGTCCCGTCGGTGACGATCAGTGTTTGTCCCACGTAAGAATTCAACGAAGGATATACCGCAGGATCAAGTGTCTCCCCATTTTCCAACGTCAGCACGCCACCCGTATATTCCACAGTGCGCGGCTTTACGTTCTTTCCGCATGCGGAAGGGGAGGTATCCATGTGTGCGATCAAGCCAAGCGCCGAAAGCTCTTCCGCGCCTTTGGTCGCGGGAAGTCTTCCGTAGACGTAACCGCATTCATCCACACGCACGTCCACGAGCCCGACCGTCTCCAATTCCTTTCCCAAAAGGTATGCAAACTCCTTTTGCGAAGGGGTGCTCGGCACCGTATCACTTTCCTCGCTTGAGGTCGTCTCCAAGGTTACGTAACGCAAAAAGCGTTCTACTGCATTCATAATCTTCTCCTTCTTAAAAAGCCCAGTTTCCGTTTTCAAAAATGCGGACTCTCTCTCCGCTGCGCGTGACTGCGTCAATGGAAAGATCCGAGGTACCGATCATAAAATCCACGTGAATCATGGAATCGTTGATTCCCTTTTGGTAGCACTCCTCCGTGGTGTAACGGTCATAATCCTTTAAAACGTTGGAGTATCCGTGTCCGAGCGCCAGATGGCAGGATGCGTTCTCATCAAACAAAGTGTTGTAGAACAAGATCCCCGAATTGGAAATGGGGCTATCGTAAGGAACTAACGCGCATTCGCCGAGATACGCAGCTCCCTCGTCCATTCCGATCATCTCCAAAAGAAGCTTCTCTCCAACCTCGGCATGCGCCTCCACGACCTTTCCGCCTTCAAAGCGGAGATGGAATTTATCGATCACCTCTCCCCTGTAAGAGAGCGGCATAGAGGCATACACAACGCCTTGCGCAACTCCCTTCATCGGAGTGATGAAGACCTCCTCGGACGGAATATTGGGATTGAACAGAATCCCCTTCCCCTCCGTTGCTTCTTCGCCGCCCATGAAAAGCGCATCCTCGATCATACCGACAGAAAGACAGGTTCCGTTTGAGGACTTGTATTCCAGCGTTTCGATGCCAAGCGAATTCAAATAGCTGCAGCGCGCTGCCAGGCTTTGATTGTGCGCGTCCCATGCCGCAATGGGGTCTGCCCCATTCGCACGTGAGGTGTAAAGAATTGCCTGCCAAAGCTTTTCCATTGCGTTTCGCTTGGTATCGTTCGGAAAAACCTTCCTCGCCCATGCTTCACCCGGGACAGCGGCAATACACCACTGGTACTTATTCTCCATTGCTTCGCGGTAAGGCTTTCTCACCTTGAATCTCGCTTGAGATGCCTTTGAGATTTTCACCTGGTCAACACCGCGAAGTCCATCGGGATCGTCCGACTCCAGCCAGATCGTCACAGGAAGCGTTTCGCTTTCGTGCTTGTATTTTGCAATTTCCCATTCCTCGGTCGCAGACAGAGCCTTAAGACTTGCCTTCTTCTGCGTAATTTTGGTCACACCGAGATCACTCCACTCCACACGCACGTATCTTGCACCGCAACGGTAGCATTCCTCGGTCAGCATGCGAACAAACTCCGGCTGATCCAACGATGCACGGATAATGACGTCCTGTCCCTTTTGTACGTTACCGCCCTTTTGCGCAATCAAGCGCGCGTAGCTTCTCAAAACTGATTTTTTCATATATCTCTCCTCCATTTTTACTTCGCCGCGCGCAAAATATCCACCGCGTACGAAGGGATACGTCCCAATGCATCGGGACCTACGTTCAAAAGATAGTTGATACCGAGAGAATTCAAATGCTCTCTGATCTCACGAATCCGCACAGGGCTCTTCCAATTGTGATCAAAGTAGGAAAATCCCCAGGTATCGTTCAAGGTTGCCGCCGTTTCGTAAAGCCCGAGCTTGGAGGGCTTGAATCCGTCAATGGAGTTGTAATCCACGTTCTCCGCTTCCGCGTCCATGCGTTCGGGAATCTCGTTATCCCCGAGAGAAACGTAATCGTATCTTCCGTTCCCGAGACGGGAATTGATCAGGCAGTTCGGTTGAAGTCTCTTGACCGTGCGGTAGATCCGATCACTCTGCTCCTCCGAGAGTGTCATGGGCACGTCAAACCACGCAAGGCTGATCTCTCCGTATTCGGTCATAATCTCCTCGATCTGCGGCATGATTTTATTCTCAAAGCAAATGGAAAAATTTTTCTTCGAACGGTCGGGATAATCCCACGAATTATCCCAGGAAACGCCGTCGCAATGCGTAAAGCTTCGATAACCTCCGCCATGCTCCTCGTGCCAGTCAAGATCCTGTGAATAATAGATGCCAAAGCGAAGTCCCGCGCGGTCGCACGCATCTCTCAGCTCTCTTACAACGTCTCTCCCGAAGGGCGTGGCATCCACCACGTTATAGGAATCCACCTTGGAATGGTAGAGCGCAAATCCGTCGTGATGCTTGGTGGTCACCACCAGATATTTCATCCCGCACTCCTTCGCCAGAGAAACGATTTCATCCGCATCGAAGAACACGGGGTTGAAGGCTTTTGCAAGCTTTTCGTATTCCCTTACGGGAATTGCTTTGTTGGACTGAATCCACTCGGCGTATTTTTCGGAGATTCTCTCACCTCTCCATTCCCCCGCCAAAAGAGAATAAAGTCCCCAGTGAATCATCATGCCGTATTTGGCATCCTTAAACCATTGATACTCCATCGTATTTCCTCGCCTTTCGTTTTTTTGAAGAGTCATGCAGTGTAGATCTATTGTATCAGAACGATGCTCTCCCGTCCATGTGTTTTATCGCGGAACATTCGATTTTTTATGGATTTTTTGTTTTTTCAATTCGCGTCGGTCATTTTTGAGCTCCCTATGCCGTATTATACCAAAAAAACTCCCGTAAGTCAACCACCGAAAAAGCACAAATCGGGCAGCTCGCAAAAAAACGTCCTCAAAAAATCACATGTCAATTCAAAAATATTGAGTTTGATATTGACTTTCAAAAAAGAGTGTGCTATAATATGAAAGTAATCTACGCTTGGAGGTAATGATCATGAAGCATATCGAAACCATTGAAACTCGTAATCTTTGCGAAAGCGCAAAGAATGGCGGTTGCGGCGAATGCCAGACCTCTTGCCAGTCCGCTTGCAAGACCAGCTGCGGCATCGCAAACCAGCAGTGCGAGAACAGCAACAAGTAATGTTGCACTAAGCAGAAAATACGTGCGTTGGAAATGCCGCCGGGAAAGGCGGCATTTCCTATTGCACCTTACATAAGGAGTTTTTTATGGTACATCAATATAAATTGGGCGGATACAACATCGTTCTCGATTCCTGCTCCGGCTCTATCCATGCGGTTGATGAGATAGCCTATGACATCATCGCGCTGTTTGAATCCAAGAATCGGGATGAAATTCTTCGTGAAGTCAAAGAAAAATACCAGTCCTCCGAGGACGTCACCGAAGAGGACGTTGAGGAATGCTACGATCAGGTCAAAGCATTGAAGGAAAACGGAAAGCTGTTTGCTCCCGACACCTTCCGTGACATGGCGGGCACACTCAAGGAAAAGACCTCGGGTGTCATCAAGGCACTGTGTCTCCACGTTGCTCATACCTGCAACCTCAACTGCGCGTATTGCTTTGCGAGCCAGGGAAAATATCACGGGGAACGTGCGTTGATGAGCTTTGAGGTCGGCAAACGCGCGCTTGATTTTCTCGTGGAAAATTCAGGAACACGCCGCAATCTGGAGGTAGACTTTTTCGGTGGAGAGCCCTTGATGAATTTCGACGTTGTCAAGGATCTGGTGGCGTATGCAAGAAGCATCGAAAAGGAAAAGGGAAAGAATTTCCGCTTCACCTTAACGACAAACGGTCTTTTGATCGACGATGACGTTATCGATTTTGCCAATCGCGAATGCTCCAACGTGGTTTTAAGCCTTGACGGACGCCGTGAAATTCACGACGCATACCGTGTGGATTACGCAGGCAACGGAAGCTGGGAAAAAATCGTACCGAAGTTCCAAAAGCTCGTAGAGGCACGCAACGGCAAAGGCTATTACATGAGAGGCACCTTTACACACCATAATCCCGATTTTCTCAAGGATATTCAAACCATGCTGGATCTTGGGTTCACGGAGCTGAGCATGGAGCCTGTTGTAACAGCTCCCGGGGATGAATCCGAATTGACGGAGCAAGATCTCCCCATCGTTCTTGAGCAATATGAAAAGCTGGCAGAGCTGATGCTCAGGCGCGACCGCGAGGGCAAGCCGTTTACCTTCTATCACTATATGATCGATCTGACGGGCGGTCCTTGCATCTACAAGAGAATTTCCGGGTGCGGATCCGGTACGGAATATATGGCGGTTACTCCCACGGGCGAGCTTTATCCCTGCCACCAATTCGTTGGCGAGGAGGCGTTCCGTCTCGGTGATATCTGGAGCGGCGTGATCAACACGGAAAAGCAATGCGAATTCGCATCCTGTAACGTTTATGCGCGTCCCGACTGTGCGGATTGTTGGGCAAAGCTCTATTGCTCCGGTGGATGTGCCGCAAACGCGTACCACTCCACGGGAAGCGTAACGGGCGTATACAAATACGGCTGCGAGCTCTTCCGTAAGAGAATGGAATGTGCCATCATGGTAGAGATCGCACGCAAGCTTGAGAGGAAACAATGAACACACCGATCTGTGATTTTGTAAAAAAATATCAAGAGAGTGAGCCCATCCGTTTCCATATGCCCGGACACAAGGGCATGGGAAAAAGTGATTCGGTGGCATATGATATCACCGAGATCGAAGGTGCTGACAGCCTTTACGCAGCCGATGGAATCATCCGCGAAAGCGAAGAAAACGCAAGCACCCTCTTCGGCTGCAAAACCTATTATTCTACAGAAGGCTCTTCGCAATGTATCCGCGCAATGCTGATGCTTCTTTCCCTGTTTGCAAAAAAGAATGCCCGAAAGCCAAGGATTCTTGCCGCAAAAAACGCACACAAGACCTTCTTGGGGGCACTTGCCTTGCTCGACGTGGAGGTAGACTGGATCCCGTGCGAGAGTAGCATCTCTTACCTGAGCGCAGAGATCAGTCCTTCCCGTTTGGAAACGTATCTGCGCGGTCTTACAGATCTCCCGACAGCCCTTTACGTCACCTCCCCCGACTATCTCGGTGCGCTCTCCGATATTGAAGGATTGGCACGTATCTGTCACCGTTACGGACTTCTATTGCTTGTGGACAACGCACACGGGGCATACTTGAGATTTCTTCCCACCTCCGAGCATCCCATTGATCTCGGTGCGGATCTTGTGTGCGATTCCGCGCACAAAACGCTTCCTGTGTTGACGGGCGGAGCCTATCTGCATATTTCACCCGCGCTTCCCGCTTTTTTTGCGGAGCATGCCAAGGAAGCCTTGTCCCTCTTCGGTTCTACCAGCCCTTCCTATCTGATTTTGCAATCTCTTGACGAAGCAAATACAATTCTGGAAGAAAAATTTCCCCGTGCCTTGGAAGCCTTCTTCCCCGTCGCTGCACGTCTTTGGCACAAACTCCGCGCAGCAGGCTATACGCTTTTGTCGGACGAGCCACTCAAAATGACGATTCATGCCAAAAGGTACGGATATCTCGGAACCGAGTTGGCAGAGATTTTGAGAAAGAACGGCATAGAATGTGAATTTTCAGATCCCGACTACGTGGTTCTGATGTTCTCGCCGCTCGCTCCTGTCGCCTCTCTTGATCGTTTAGAAGAGGTTCTGTGCGGAATTGAGCGCCGTCCCCTCATCGAACAACCCGCACCCACACTCTTGCCCTGCCGTCGTCTGCTCTCGATCAAAGAAGCACTGCTCTCCCCCACCGAGGAAATCCCCGTGGAAGAAGCGGTCGGAAGAATCCTTTCTTCCCCCTCTGTTTCTTGCCCTCCCGCCGTTCCCATCGTCATCTCAGGCGAGGAGATCAACGAGAGCGTGGTCGAAGCATTCCGCTATTACGGAATTCGATCCTGCCGTGTGGTCACCGAATCAGAAAAACACATTGTTTGATCAACAAAGAAATCCAAGCAAGGAATGAACTTCCTTTCATACATGTTTCAATCGCGAACCAAAATACATAACGGAGGAAACACAATGAAACCTCTTCAAGTGCTAAAAAAATGGCTCTGTGACGCCTGTGTCTGGTTTACTCTGCTCTCTCTTTCCATGCTTCTGATCGGAATTTTGTTTCTTTCCGACATGGATTACATTTCTACGCTCTCTTATCTGCTGTTTTTGCCGTTTGGACTTTGCATGTCGGCAGCAGGGCTTCTTTTGCACGTTCAAAAGCTTTCCACGTTTCTCAGATGGCTGTTCCACTATATCATTACGATTCTTTCCTTAGTGCTCTTCCTTTTTCTCCCCTCGGGGACAACGTTTTCCTTCCCCATGGCATTTTTCTTCTTCCTTCTTTTCTCCATGATTTACTGGATCAGCGTTTGTATCATACATATTCTTCGCACAAATAAAAAAAGCGGAGAACAAAAACGCCGCTAAAAGGATATGAAAGCATGAAAACAAATTCCGTCAAAAAAAAAATACTGGCACTGTTGACGGCACCGTCTCTTCTCTTCAGCGTTCCGCACCCGGGAACGCTTCCGAGAACAGACGGTGTTTTTTTGAATGTCCTTTACGAAGAAAAAGGAGTTTTGCAATTGGAATCCTTACTCGACGGGACCTTTTTCTTCGGAGAATCCACAACCGCGCACCTTGCCCGTGTTGGAGGAGTGCTGGACACTCCTCCCCTGAGACGTCACGTTTGGAGAGATGAAAGCGGAACGCGTATGCTTGACAGACGCACCTCAACCTCCCGTGTCAACTATATCGATCCAAACGGAACGGTGCATCATATAACCTTCGAGGAAGCCGTTTACGCAGAGCAACCGCGTCGTCTCGTCCTCTCCTTCGGGCTCAACGGAATTCTGTTTTTCCAAAAGAATCCGGATCTGTTTTTAAAGGATTACAGACGACTGATTGATCGCATCCGAGAGTTGTCTCCGAAAACAGAGATTCTGATTCAGTCCGTTTACCCCATCCGATGTGCCGACACCTTCGGTTGTGATCTTGAAACGGTGAACGGATATATTTCAAAAATCAATCAATGTCTTTTTTCGTTTTCAGAAGAGATGGAAAACGTTATCTTTTTGGATACCGCCTCGGTGCTGCGCACCGAAAGCGGTGCTTTGCAAGAAAAGTTTGATGCGGGGGACGGAATCCATTTGACCAACGAAGCTTACGTTTCCCTGCTTTCTTTTCTTGCAACCAACCAAAAGTAGGATGCGCGGTGTACCTGAATACGAGATTTTCCTCTACACCGCCTCCGGGAAAGGATTTGAATGATGAAACGACTGTTTATTTTGTTGTTTTGCGTCTGCTCGCTCACGATCTCGCTGCTTTCTTGTGCGAAAGTCCGTTCGTATCGGGACGACGTCAGCATCAACGAGTTATCCGAAATTCCAAACGCACTCGACAACGAATATCAGATGGACCACTCTGATGTATTGGAGGATTATATTCTCCTTCCCGACTACGTGGCAGAACACGCGGTTCTCTATAAAAAAGAACCGACCGTCTTGGATGAAATCGGATTGTTTCGCGTCACGGGTGAAAATGCCGAGCATCTTGCAAAGCTGCTCAAGGAAGACTATCTTTTGAAAAGCTACGATAAGAATCATACCTTTTACGATTCCTATATGCCCAAAGAAACAAAAAAGCTTGCAGACGCAGAGGTAAGGACGTTTGGAAACTACGTGGTGTATGCCATTCTTTCGGAAGGCGACAAAGCGCTCCTTTTTGAAGTAATGGAAAAGGCACTCACCGCAGCATAAAAAAGGATGGGGCTGTCACATTTGACGAGAACGAAAAAGCCCGTGGAGAAAAGAAAAAAGTCCCGTTTTCCGGTAAAATCAGAAAATGAGACAGGAATCGGTTGAATTTCTTCGAAATTCTCCAA
>JAZSMX010000055.1:0-10923 GCA_045536125.1 Eubacteriales bacterium
GTTAAATTCTATTTTTTCTGCTTTGGGGATCAACTCATCAGCAAGCACACTGAAAACCGTACCCGTTACAACTCCGATTTTTGCATCGTTCAACTCATCAAGCGTTGTATAAGTTTTATCGTCATTTCCTGTTCCGCATCCGACGAAACTAAAAAGAACCATCAGAACGGCGAAGGTAAGGCATAATATCTTTTTTGTTCTTGTAAAGCTTTGCATTTAATTTGCCTCCAACCAGTCAATAAATTCATCTGTGGATTTTGTCCATTCCACTTCGATCACAGAGCCCGGAAGTATCAGGAACTCCGAAAGCCCGTATTCCTCTCCGTTATCTGCCCAATCGTATGTATAACCAAGTCTTGTCCAAGGGTATGGCGTATCCTCGGAATAGGAATATTCCGCGTTCCCGTCAAACCAATCCGCCCATTCGCCAAGAGCTGAGCCGTCAAGCAACTCAGATGACATTTGCTTCGTCACATCGGTTTGATACGCGGGGCGAATCAGTTCGTCGATATCCACCCAAAAGGCAGAAACGTGCGTATATTCTGCACTCGTGGGAAGCCCGATGAGTTGCTCCAACCGAAGTTCCCAATCTGTAACGCCTTTTGCATTATCGTTATACCAAGACAGAATCTCCTTATCGGTAAACGTCCATATCTCGCCGTATGTGCAAGTAAAAGACTCGCCTGCCTTGTAGCTTTCGGGATATTCGTGCCACGAAAGAAGCAAGACCTTCGTAGCGTCCGCGTTCCACGTTACCATATTACTGTCGGGTGTTAGCGTAACGAGCGGTAAGATCTCATCTGCCTCCGCCTCCTTGGCGTCCTCGACGGATGCGGCGTACAGCTCCTCGGGCGTTTTTGACGAGCAACCGAAAAGCGACAAAAGCAGGCAGAACGCCGCAGTGATTGCAATAAGCTTTTTCATACTGTTTCTCCTTCTCCGTTACTGACTTTATGTTTACCGTTCAAGGAATGATTTGAACGGCAAAGATAAGGGCAGTAACAAGGGGTAGCCCCCGCCGCAAGGCGCGGCGGGGACGGTATTTTTTTAAACCTTGCGGAGACTTGTGCCGTTAAACCAAGCATTACCTGAGCCATTATAGTTGTCTATTATATTACCGCAACAATCCAATTTCACGCTCCAATACTCCCATTCTCCCCCAACATTATAAAAGCTCTCGACTGTTCCTGCGGGATCCTTTGCGCCGCAGTATATACACGTATGTCCTCCTTTGATATAAACGTGATCCCCTACCTGAGCCTTCGTCTCGTCGTAGTTGTCGCCGCATCCGCCGCCGGATACGTTGTCGAGATCGTCATCGTCAAGCTCGCCGGACTTGGGATTCAACTGCTCAAACAATGCCTTTGCCGCTTCCTCGGGTATTTCAACCTCGTTCTCCTTTGCAAGAGCGAGAAGCTCCTCAACGCTCTTTGCAGCCTTTGCCTTTTCGATCATTTCAGGGGTTAAGTTTTTCATAGTACATTCTCCTTTTTATATAATTTTTTTGGGAAACCTTTAATTATTTATGGAACTTACGATTTTCCGCAAACGCCCGTACCGCCCTCAAATTCAAGGAAGCGGCAGCGTCCACAGGTTTCTTTGCCGGAAAATTTGTACCACTCATGTCTCCAGATAATGTTGTCACGACGCACAACGCTACCGCCGTCCACCCACTCAGTATAATAACGATCATCATAGATCGGCTGATACTCTCCGGTAAAGCAACTGCAACCGCTGGTCACGACCGTCCTGCCGGATGAGCTTTGACATCCTCCGCCTGCAACGGCATCAAGATCATCATCGGACAGCTCGCCCGACTTCGGGTTTAGCTGGTCGTAGTACATTTGCGCCTCATCCTCGCTCATTGCGACGCCGTTTTCCTTTGCGAGGGCGAGTAGCTCCTCTGCGTTCTTGGCGTTCTTCGCCTTTTCCATCATTTCGGGTGTTATTCCTTTCATTGCTCTTCTCCTTTACTTTTTTTACTTTCTGTTAGCAGAATGGTTGCAGAGCCACTTTCCGCCCTCGTAGCTCATGTGCGTACAATTTTGGCAGCATTTCTTATTGCCACATCCCGTGCAAACCGAGAAGTAGTGGTGTCCAACACTCGCAATTTCGGTTCTTGTGTTGCCGCAGGTGCATTGCCAGCTTTCACAGGAATATCCGGTGGTGACAACCAGCCTGCCGTCTCCTGCGTGACAACCGCCGCCCGCCACTGCGTCCAGATCATCGTCGGAAAGCTCGCCCGACTTGGAATTTAACTGCTCAAAGTATGCCTTTGCTTCTTCTTCGGTCAGCTCTGTTCCGTTTTCCTTGGCAAGAGCGAGAAGCTCGTCTGGGCTTTTCGCCTTCTTTGCTTTCTCTATCATTTCGGGGGTTAAGTTTTTCATAGCGTTTCTCCTTTCATTATTCTTTATATGCCTGGTGATTGCAGAGCCAAAGACCGTCCTCGTATGACATATATGCGCAATGGTCGCAGCACGCGATTTTTTCACACACATAGCACACGTTTGCGCCTTTTTTGTGGCTGTAGCTTCTTTCTTTGCCGTGCTGTGCGCATTTGAAAAGCTCACATTCGTAATACTTGCTGACAACGAGTCTTCCGTCGCCTGAGTGGCATCCGCCGCCGGCTACGCTGTCGAGCTCGTCGTCGGAAAGCTCACCCGACTTGGGATTCAGTTGCTCAAAGTACGCTTTTGCTTCCTCGGCGGTCATTTCAACGCCGTTATCCTTTGCAAGTGCTAAAAGCTCCTCCGCGCTCTTTGCCGCCTTTGCCTTTTCGATCATTTCGGGGGTAAAGCCTGTCATCGAGATTCCTCCTTTTTGATTCGTTTTCTTTCCCGTTCACCTATTTATACGAAGGAAAACGGGAAAGGTATAAAAAATTTTCGTTTTTTTTGAAATTAAGTATCGAGGCGCTGTCTTTCAACGAGCTCCGCAAACTTTCCGTTCTTCGCGATTAACTCGTCGTAGGTGCCGTCCTCTACGATTTTTCCTTTTTCAAGGTAGATAATACGGTCACACTGTCTGATGGTGGACAAGCGGTGTGCGATCACGATACGAGTACATTTCAGCTTATCCAGAGAATTCGAAACAATCTTCTGCGTGAGATTGTCAAGAGCCGATGTTGCCTCGTCAAACATCAAGATCTTGGGCTTGGGAGCAATGGCGCGGGCAATCATAAGACGCTGGCGCTGACCGCCCGAAATGCCACCTGAACCTTCGGAAATAATGGTGTGCATTCCCATCGGCATTCTACGGATATCATCGGCAATGCCTGCCATTTCTGCCGCCGCCCACGCTTCATCCATGGAAAGCTGCGGTGCGGAAATGGTGATGTTGGAGAAAACGTCTCCTTGGAACAGCTTGCCGTTCTGCATCACAACACCGATCTTGCGGCGCAAGGATTTGAGGTCAATACCGTTAAGATCCTTACCGTCAAAATAAACTGCACCCTTTTGCGGCTTTTCAAAACCAAGCATAATTCGCATTAAGGTGGATTTTCCGCATCCCGTAGAGCCAACGATTGCGACGTACTGCCCCGGGCGAATTTTGAGCGAAAGATTATCTACCACAAGCGGCATGTTTTCATTGTAACGGAAGGACACGTTGTTCAGCTCAATTCCACCGGAAAGACGGTCAATTACCATCTTACCCTCGGACACCTCGGGAACCGTTTCCATAATCGGCTTCGCCATTTCCAAAATCGGTTTGAACTGTGCTACCGTGGTAGCGATGCCTGCAAGGGACGTGAACGCGCCGCTGACCATACCGTATGCAGTATTAAACGCATAGTAATCAGCAACTGACACGCCACTCTGTACCGCCATAAAATACATAACGAGCACGCCCGTGAGGGAGATAATGGAGCTGAACGCTGCATTGGCACGAAGAAACATAGGGGGATTATAGGTAACCTGAACCTGCTTTGCGTAGAGGTTAGACCATCTGGCAAAAGCCCTCTTTTCCGCACCGGAAAGCTTGATTTTTTGTACGCCTGTGATCAATGCGTAGCTCATACCCGATTCCTCTGCCGAAAGCTCCATCTGCTTCTTGGAGTATTTCATTTGAGCAAACGTCGTGATGAGCGAGAACAAAATTGTTACGACAATAATGATTAACGCAGGAACAACAAGTGCGGGTGCATACGCAAAGATCTGTGAGATATACATGAGTGAAAAGATTGAGGTTAATCCCGTATTCAACACCGTGGAAGCAAGCATTGAGCAGAGAGACTGAATATACTGCGCTCTTGAGGAAAGCTCACCTGCCGAGTACTTCTTAAAGAAGTCTGCGGGGAGCGACATCACTCGCATCATCGTTGCCGCTTGTACCGAAAGCTCCATTTTCGTATTGATACGTGACATCACCAGCGTTTTGACCGCCCTAATCAAGAGCG
Source organism: Eubacteriales bacterium (assembly GCA_045536125.1). Lineage (GTDB taxonomy): Bacteria > Bacillota > Clostridia > Oscillospirales > CAG-272 > UMGS1865. The sequence goes on from JAZSMX010000055.1 coordinate 4,397, forward strand.
AGCTTATTGTAACGCTGATCATAAATATCGTAATACCGATAAGCAGCCGAATATTTTCACTTTCAACAACGGTTCCCATCAAAAGATTATTCAGTTTAGGGCTGAGAAGTCCGATGGCGGATACCGCAAGCGTTGCAAGAATTACAAGGATAAAGTCCGCTGTGGAGAGCGTATCGACGATGTAGCGCATAAGTGTTGCGATCGTCAGCTTCTTTAGCGGAAACGGCTTATAAAAGCAGATACCTTCGTCCTCAAAGAGCGCTTCGGTCTTTTTGTTGAGCCTTACCCACTTCCCTGTCGCGGCATCGAAATAAACATATCCCGAAAGACCTTTGGGAATGAAGGCAACAACACTGCCATCGTCCTTTCTCGTTCCGAGAACTGCTCCGATACCGTCCTTATACCATCCTTTATCAAGGTTTACATTACGGCGCATAATGCCGTGAGGACGAAGCAAGAATTCAAGTCTGTCGTTAAGCCCCTTCACCGTGTCGGGAATCTCACGGGGCTTCACCTTATAGAATTTCAGTATTTCTTCTATCGCACCCTGCGCCTTTGCTTCATCGGTCGAGAATGCTGCCGACATCTTGGATCCGAGAACCGCATCTGCAATTCCAACAAACGCCTCGGAAAACATTTCATCATCGGCTTTTTTTCTTTGTTTTATTTGTTCGTCAAACCATCCCATATCGTCACCTCTCAATCACTCGAAACAAGCTTCGTATAGAAGCCGCCAAGAGCATAAAGTTCATCGTGAGTTCCCCGCTCCACAACGTTACCGTGATCCATTACGATGATCTCATCGCAATCACGAATGGTGGAAAGACGGTGAGCAACAACGATACAGGTAATTCCTCTGTCCTTGATGGATTTCACAACCTCATACTCTGTTTTGGCATCCAAAGCCGAGGTTGCTTCATCAAGAATAATAATGGTAGGATCCTGAGCAAGCACACGAGCAATCTCCATTCTCTGACGCTGACCGCCCGAGAAATCTTTACCACCCTCGGTTATTTTATAGTTGTATCCGCCGTCACGCTGCATAATATCCTCATGGAGCTGTGCGTCACGAGCCGCCATAATCATTTCAAAGTCCTCAATGGAGGAGTCCCACATTTTAATATTGTTTGCAATCGTATCTTCAAAGAGGATAATATCTTGATCTACGACCGCCAAAGAGCCTGTGAATACACTTCTGTCGATCTTTGTCATTGGTTTTCCGTCGAACAAAATCTCGCCACTCCAAGGCTGATAAAGACCGGAAATAAGCTTTGAAAGTGTGGATTTTCCGCATCCCGAAGTACCGACAAAGGCTACACGGCTGCCGGGCTTCAAGGTGAGATTAAAGTCGCGGATCAATGGCTCTGCAAGACGAGAATAACCGAAGGTCACGTTTTTCAGCTCCACGTTGCCCGAGAGCTTATCGTATTCAGCGTTTTCGTCAAGCGTTGTATCGTTTAAGCAGACAATATCGGTAGGATATTCCATAACATCCTCAATGCGTTCCATCTGTGAGCGCATTTCCTGTATGGTCTGGCTTGCGGAAATAAGTGTCTGCGCGGGCCCGAGGAAGGAACCGAGAAAGCCTTGGAACGCCATTACCATACCAACCGTAAACTGTCCTTCCATCGTCAGATACACACCAATAACGAGAACAGCGGTATTCGTGAGTGCGGAAACAAGCTGAGGAATCATTCCAAGATACTGATTGAGCTTTGCAAACTTCACCTTTTGGGTATTTACGCTTGCCTGATAGCCTGCCCATTTCTCAAAGAAACCGTTTTCGGCACCGCTTGCCTTAATGGTCTCAATCATTTCAATTCCTGCGACTGTAGCACCTGCCAGCTTACCGCTATCACGCATAGAAACGCGTGTAATATTAACTCGCTTCTTTGAAATAATGCTGGACATAAGCATATTGATGACGATGGATAAAAGTCCGACGAGAGTCAAAAGCACACTATATCGGATCATAACCACAAGGTAGAACACCATCATACACGCTTCAATAACGATAGGTGCGAAGGTATTAACAAGTGTGGCAGCCACCGAGGCGTTAGATGCCTTTCTTTGCTGGATATCACCCGCCATTCTTTGTGAAAAGAATTCCATAGGCATACGGAGCACCTTCCACATGAACGTGGTGTTACCCACTGCCGCTATCTTAGCGTTGATCTTGGAAGAAAATGTCGCTTGAATAAACGAAATCACAATCTGTACGATGGAAAGAGCAGCGAGTGCCCATATAAACGGCATAAACCAATCGGGGTTTTGCCCTGTCAGAAGTCGGTCAATAAAAATTCTTGAAAATGCGGGTTCAATAATACCGATAAGAGAAGCAATTACTGTTGTAATCACTGTGAAAGCAACCGCAATACCTGCGCCTTGAAGCTTTTTCTTTGCAAAATCAATCACACTCTTGGGTTTTCCGCCCGGCTCAAACGTATCAGAGGGCTCGAACATCATACAAATGCCCGTAAAGGATTTGTCGAAGGTCTCCATCGGTACGGTGTAGCATCCCTTTGCAGGATCGTTCAACACCGCCTTATTTCCCCTAAAGCCGTCAAGTACGAGAAAGTGATTAAAATTCCAGTGAATAATACACGGAAATTTACCGTTCTTCTTCAACTCCTCGGGCTCATAACGATACCCTTTTGCCACAAGTCCATAGCTTCTTGCTGCTTTTAGTACGTTTTTGGCGTTTGAGCCATCCCTCGATACGCCGCAATCTGCGCGCACCTGCTCAAGAGGGATCCATTTTCCATAATAGGCGAGGATCATCGTAAGTGACGCCGCTCCGCATTCGAGCGCCTCCATCTGCATAATGACTGGAACCTTAGCCGCCCCTTTGGTTATGGGTTGCTTTATTTGATTTTTTGCCTTACCCATATCTTTTCACCTCAATTCAAAATGAAAGACATAGGCGATACGCTTTCAACAACGATATCTGCATTATGTACGCCGTCAGTGAACTCTCCGCTGACACGAATCGCGAAAACCCACTCGCCGTTTACAAGGTTGCCCACATGAAGCGCATAATCCGAAAAAGTACCGTCAACCGTTGTCGGTGTCGTCGAAATCTCGGTTATCTTACCTTCCTTGTCTCCAATGCGTACGGTCATGCCCTCTTCTATGGAATCAATATCTGCTTCCTTCACGTAAACAGTCAATTCACCATTCTCTGCAACCGCAACGGTCGAGAGTGTTGTGTCAAGCGTACCGAGTACACCCCAAACGATTGCACCTACAAGGAGAATCACGATTGCCGCCAGAATCATCCAAATTCCGGGATTTGAAACCTTGATATACTCATTTAACTGTTCGGGAGAGGATACTCTATCCACACTTTTTTTTCTAAACAATTGCTCATTCATTGTCATTTACCTCTTTTTTCTTTTCTTAAAATATCTACGTCCAACATATCGAGCGAGGACGAAAGCTGTATAAGCTCGCATTGCTGGCAGAATAACTCTCCCGCCGTAATGATAAAATCAAGCACGATATCCACCGAAGCCGCAACGGCAATTGCTTCTGCGGGGATACCAAACTGAGAAAATAAGATGATTAGAACCGCTGCACCGCTCCCCGGAATCGGCGGAGTAGCGATAGATAGCAATAAAATTGAAATTGCTGCCATGATCAGCATCATCGGTGAAATGGCAATACCGTAAATCTCCGATATCGATAGCAGGATCACAAAATATTCGATCGCCGCCACCGGCATATAAAGAACTTGATACAAAGGAATACCGAACCGTATAACCGTCTTATCGATTCCCAACTCCTTATCACAGATTTCCATATTCGTAGCAAGCGCGGCAGACGAAGATGCCGTTGTCAATCCAATGACGAACGTAGGCAACAGCTTTTTTAATAATACCATCGGACGTACTTTTTTTCGCAAGCATAAAAGGAAATACACAAGCATAGAAAAGAAAGTACCGCCAATGAGAAGCAAAACCATTTTCCAAGTGCCAAAGACTTCACTTATACTTCCGTTGATCATCATATTGAACAGCGAAATGAAAACAAGAAACGGAATACATGCGCCAATGCCTTCCATAATCAAATTGACCACGTAGTTTGCTTGTTCAACAAAAGAAGAAACAACGGTTACCTTAGAGCCAAGCACAAGCATCGCAATTCCGATTATAACCGCAATGAAAACGATCTGTAATGAATTCCCCTCCACAAAAGGAGCAACAAGATTATTGGGTATAACTGCTAAAAACATTTCAAAAAGTTCCGAAAACCCAAGGCTTGCTTCTCCGTCAAAGGAGAGAGGAAAACAAGGCAAAATCAGCAACACGTAAGTTATCATCAGAACTCCGCACATCAAAATGATGCGAGAGATCATTTTCTTTCCGATCTTTCCAAATGACGATAAATCACCGATACCGATAATTCCCCAAGTGAGCGAAAAGAAAATAACAAATCCGGCAAGAGCCGTTAAAAGCCCGAGAAACGTATCAAAAATGGGGGTAACAATTTTTTCCGACACCGCGATACCCCATTCACCTGGAAGCAAGGCAAATATTCCTCCTCCAAGCAATGCAAGCAGCACAGCACTGATAAGCCAAACCGTTTGAGATGGTTTCTTTTTCTTGGGTGAAAAAACGAGTAGGTTTTCTCCGTTTTTATATTGCCAAGTAGGGATAATACCTGCTCCGGACAAAACCCCTCTCAAAATATCGTTATCGGAGGAAGTATCCGAAGCGAACGGATCAAGGCTGTCACAGGCAACTCGCAATTCTATACGAAGCCTACCAAAGCGTTTCAGGCATTCCAAGCGAAAGCCTGCTTCTTCGCCTACCACGTCACGGTATCTCAGTAACGCCTCTTCAACCATTAGCTTGGTACGAATAATATCTTTTGAAGTAACCTTTTCACACTTCAAAAATTCTTCAATTTTCTCAGAAGCCAAGTCAATACAAGAGCTATTAAATGTAAATGAGTTCATTTTATTTTACTACCGTCAAAATTTTCTTGATCGACAGAATATTTTGACCGTTCCTGTATTCATATTCCATAGAGTCCATGCTCTTTTTTACCATATAAATACCAAGACCACCAATTTGTCTATCATCTGCGGAAAGGGTTGTGTCCGGATCCTCCTTTTCAAGAGGATTATAGGGAACACCCTTATCGATAAAAGTAATAATGACCGTGAGCGGATCATCCGATGATTCTACTCGTACCGTCGCTTCCCCGACATTGGGAGCATAGGCATAACGTGCTATATTTGAGAAAAGCTCGTCTATGGCAATATCAATCTGCATTTGCGCTTTCATCGGACAATCAAGCTCTTCAAGCTGCTCATCGACAAATTTCGTAACGGCTTCAATATTTTCAAGTGTTGCAGTAAGCGTTATTTCTTTCATTTAGCCTCCTCCTCACTCGTTTCCATCTTTGACTTGTACTCAAGGCAAAGCATTGTAATATCGTCAAACTGATCTGCCTCACCGACGAATTCATCAATATCCCTCTTAACAGCGGGTAGAATTTCGTGAGGTGTTCCGTTCTTGACCTTGTTCAAGATCACACCGAGTCTGTCCATGCCGTAAAGCTCGTTATTTATGTTCGTTGCTTCCGTCACACCGTCGGTGTACTGGAAGATCTTATCTCCGACCTCAAGCTGCATCGTACCTGCCTTATATCTCATATCCTCCATACCCGCGAGAACGAAGCCGGGGCGGATCTTGTATGCTTCAAAATTCCCACCTGCTTTGCAGATATACGGCATTTCATGTCCTGCATTAACATAGTTAAACTCACCCGTAACAAGATCAAGCACGCCCTCAAAAGCAGTAATGAAGAGTCCCTCGCTGTTTGCTTCACAGAGCATATTGTTTACTGCGGAGAACACTTTGCCAAGATCTCTGTCAGGAGTCGTGTGGTCTTTTATCAGCGTCTTACCGATGACCATAAACAATGCCGCAGGAACACCCTTACCGGAAACGTCTGCCATAACGATTGCAAGATGCCGCTCGTCAACCATAAAGAAGTCATAAAAGTCTCCTCCAACTTCTTTGGCGGGATCCATCGTTGCATAAATGTCTATTTCTTTTCTATCGGGGAATGCCGGGAAGATACAAGGAAGCATTGATGCTTGAATATGCTTTGCAATATCAAGCTCGGCACCGATACGCTCCTTTTCTGCGGTTACTTTTGATAGGTTGGCAATATAGTTTTCAAGCTCAGCAAGCATGAAATTGAAGGATTGGCTCAGGGATTCGATCTCGTCCCCCGTTTTGATATCGATGTGCTGATTTTCAAACATACCGGTCTTGGTAATCTCCTGAGTAAAAGCGGTCAATTTTCCAACAGGCTTTGTTACCATCTTTCTTACAAAGAAGATATACAAAATGATGGTAATACCGATAATCGCAAAGGAGATCAGCAGCATATTGATAAGGAAGGAGTTGAGGTATGCTCTCACTTCGCTCATATCGAGTATGTACTGAATTTCCGCGATAGCGTTTCCGTTCTCGTCAAGAATGACCGAAACGCCCGTGTAATTGTATCCG
>JAZSMX010000113.1:0-7161 GCA_045536125.1 Eubacteriales bacterium
CGTCGAGCCCCGAATTCGGCGCAAGAATTAGCCCGTAATATTTTGGAGAATTTCGAAGAAATTCAACCGATTCCTGTTTCATTTTCTGATTTTACCGGAAAACGGGACTTTTTTCTTTTCTCCACGGGCTTTTTCGTTCTCGTCAAATGTGACAGCCCCTTTTATCAAGCAATAAAGAACGTATTCCCCTCCGCGTGGACGCGATGCAGATCAAAGGTGGCTTCAATGTCCGTTCCCGCAAGGCATTCGGATACGGAAGAGAAGGAAACCAGTCCTCCATTGTCAAGAATGGCAACGTTGTCCGCATAGCGAATGGCGAGGTTCAGATCGTGTATGGCAACGAGGACCGTTTTGTGCTTTGCTTTCGTCAGAGCCTTCAAGAGCTCCATGAATCGGTGCGCACAGGAAAGATCCATATACGTGGTGGGCTCGTCCAAAAGCAAAAGGTCGGTTTGTTGTGCAAGAATCATGGCAAGATATGCTTTTTGACGCTCACCGCCCGAAATCTCGTCAAGATAGCGATCCTTCATTCCGTCCATGCCGACGTCCGAAAGCGCTTGCTCCGCGATCGCCTCGTCACTGTCCTCAAGGCGGCTCAGCGGTGAAAGATACGGGGTGCGCCCAAGACGCGAAAGATCAAGAACCGTCATGTGCGGCGCGAGAAGAGTTTGTGGAAGTGCTGCCGCAAGCTGTGCGCGCTTGCGCGCGGTGAGGGTGGAAAGCTCATGTCCGTCCAAAAGAATGCTTCCCTCATATCGGGATTCCCCCGTAACGGAGGAAAGGAGTGTGGATTTTCCGCACCCGTTGCGTCCGACAAGGGCGGTCAGAGAGCCCCGAGGAAGCGAAAACGTGACGTCCTTTAAAACGGTGCTGCGGGCACGTTTGACGTCCGCATGAAAAAATTCAAGCATGGCGATTCCTCCTTACCAAAAGGAATAGGAAGAAGGGCGCACCGATCACCGCCATCAGAATGCCGACGGGAATTTCCGTGGGGGAAAAGAGGGTTCTTCCCAAAAGATCGGACAAAATGACCAGGGTGCTTCCTAAAAGCGCGGAGGCGGGGATGAGACGAAAGATGCGCTCGCCGACGATTGCGCGCGCTATGTGAGGGACGACGAGGCCGACAAAGCCGAGAAGTCCCGCAAAGCTGACAGCAGCCGCCGCACAGGCGGAGGCGCAGATCAGTGCCGCTGTTCTCAAAAGGGGAACTCTGATTCCAAGGGCGGAAGCGGTGCTGTCCCCAAGGCGAAGCGTCTCCAGAGGGCGCGACAGGAGCATGGAACAAAGGAATGCGGACAGGATCAGCAGCGCGGGGAGGGGGAGCTGGCGCATCAGAACCCCGGAAAGCCCTCCGATGGAAAAATAGTTGTATGCCGATACGACGTCGGTGTCAAGCAGTGTGATGAGCGAGATGGCGGCATTGAAAAGGGAGGTCAACGCAACGCCTGCCAAGATGACGGTGACTGCTGCGCCTCCGAAGCGCCTTGCAAGCTGTGCAATCAGGAGCGTGGCGATGAAGGCACCGAAAAATGCGGCGATGGGAAGCATCGGTTGAAGCATGGGGAAAAACGCAAGCAAGAGAATCACGGCAAGGCCTGCGCCGGAATTGACACCGATGACGTTGGGGCTTGCCAATGCGTTTCCCGTTACACTCTGTAAAAGAACTCCCGAAAGCGAAAGCCCCGCGCCTGCGAGCAATCCCGCAAGGGCACGCGGAAGGCGAAGAGAGTTGACGATGGTGACTGCGGTTTTGTCCCCTCTTCCCAAAAGAGCCGACAGAACCTCGGTGGGGGAAAGGTCGGCAGAACCGAACAGAAGAGAGAGCACGAAGGAAAGGAGTGTGAGTGCTCCCATCGCAAAGAGCATGAGTGGGTAGGGAACCCGATTAACCGTTTGTTTCAAAGTTTTCATATAACAGCTCGATCAGATAAAGATAAGCCTCGTCCCAACGGGCGTTCGGCTTGTATTGGAAAAGCTCCTTGGGAAGGATGTGACAGTTTCCGTTTTGAGTGGCGTCAAGGGAAGAGATGACCGTGTTGGAGGCAAGTGCCTTTTTTGCGCCTTCCTCGCTTCCCATGATGCTGACGAATATGTGAGAGGGATTTCTTGAAAGGATTTCCTCTCCGTCAAGACCGTCGATGAGCAGCGGTGCGCTGTCCGCAATGTTGTGCGCTCCAAGCTCGGAGAGCATCAGAGAAACAAAATGATCCTTGGAGGATTTTGCCTTGACGGAGGTTGCCGAGGCGCGAACGAACAGGATGTCCGCGGTTTTGTTTTGGCTGCGGACCGAGGTCAGCATGGAGTCGATCCGTTCCTTGACGGCAATTCCGTTCTCCTGATATTTTTCCTGCGCTCCCGTGATATCGGTACAGATTTTCAGAACACGAAGATAATCCTCAAAGGATTCAATGCGGAAGCAGGCTGCGGGGATTCCTTGACCGCACAAAAGCTCGGCTGCCTTCACCTGTGCCCCGATATCCGCAGAGCAGATGACAAAATCGGGGTTTGCTGAAAGCAGAGCCTCTGTGTTGACCGTTTTTCCCGCACCGCTGTCAACAAGAATGGCGTCTCCCCTTGCAAAGCCCCGTTCCACACTTTCGCCGACTGTGATGCAAACCTCGCCTCCCGCGCAAAGCCATACGTCCGCGAAGGAAGAGAAGAGAACAGCGACGCGCGTCGGCTTTTTGGAAAGGGTGACGGAATTTTGCAGGTCATCCGTGAAGGTGTAATAAACGTCCGTATCCGCTTTTTCGACGGGTGAAGCGCAGGAGGTAAGAAGCATAAGGAGAAGAAGTGCCGCTCCCGAAAGGGCGGCACCTCTTCTTGCGATGGGATGCGTCCTCATCACTGATCGGCAAGGATTTCATCCTTGCGCAGAAGAAGCTCGGAGCTCAAAAGGATCGCTTCGGCGTTTTCAAATCCGATGCGTGCTACGGTATCGGCGAATCTCTCTCCCGCCGTTCCCTTGTCGCGGAACAAAAGGATGCATTTTTCAACCAGATCGAGCACCTCCGCCTCGCTTGTGCAGAGCACGGAAAGTGCACGTCCGCGAGAGACCTGCTTGCCCCAACGGCCGCCGACGTAGACGCGGTAGCCGCTCGTTTCCTCTGTGACAGCACCGAAGGGGCACTTGCCGATGCATCTGCCGCAACGGTTGCAGGAGGAGGGATCAATGACAAGCCTTCCGTCCTTAAGCACAGGCGTCTTGATGGGGCATGCGCGCTCAACGGAGCACACCTTACATCCGCGGCAAAGCTCCGTATTGACCGTGGGAACACGCGCGCCGATAATGCCGAGATCGTTGATGTCGGGCTTGACGCAGTTGTTGGGACAGCCACCCACCGCGATCTTGAATTTGTGGGGGAGCTTTACATGGTGATATCCCTTGTAAAAACGCTCGTGAATCTTTTCCGAAAGAGCGAAGGTGTCGATCAAGCCGTACTGGCAGGTCGTTCCCTTGCAGGATACGATGGGGCGCACACGGGGGCCTGTGCCACCCGTTTCCAATCCGTTCTCCGCAAGGAAGGCACAGAAGGGTTCAATGTTTGCATAGGGAATACGCTGCACCTCAAAGGTCATGCGCGTGGTGAGTGCCACCTCTCCGCTTCCGAATGTCCTTGCAGCCTTGGCAACGACCTCAAGCGTTTTTGCAGAGACCTTTCCGTTTTTGGTGATGACGCGTGCATTGAAGGCATCGGGAGTTGTTTTATCTCGCAAGAAGCCAAGTCCCTTGACACGGGCGATCTCCTCTGCGCTCGGAATGATGTTCTGTTCCATACGTTGTCTCCTTAGGTGAAGTTTGTTAACGTCTCCATTATATCACATCCATTCCGCAAATGCAACCCGAAAACGGAAAAAGAGACGCAAAAGAAGAACAAAAACCGAAACAATTTCGTACGCACCGACCTTGACAGGGGGAAGGAAATGGTATATAATAAAAAGGGTAGTGCGCGCATTTTTTGCAGGAATATACAAATCAAAAGCACTATTTTGTATTGACAATCGCGGTGCTATTCTGTATAATGAACATAAGGCTGTCAATTTGTTTTTGCGCCTTGTGATACCGAAACAAAGGAGACGGAAATATGTTAGCGATCAAAAACGCGACTCTTGTCATGCGGGATCATTTTATTCCCGATGCAACACTTTTGATCGAAGACGGCAGGATTGCCGCTTTCGGCGAAGGAAGAACGCTTTCGATTCCGGACGGATGTGAGGTTATCGATGCCGACGGACTCTACGTAGGCCCCGGCTTTGTGGATATCCATACGCATTCCGACGGTAGAGTGTTCTTGCAGGACGAGCCCGAGAAGGCTTGCTTGCACCATCTGGCGCACGGTACAACGACGCTCTTCCCGGCACTCTATTTCAACATGAATACCGAGATGTACGTGGAGAAGATTCGTTTCTTGCGTGAGGCAATGAAAAAGAAGGAATGCGCGAACATCGGCGGTCTTTACATGGAAGGACCTTACCTCAATCCGAAGTTCGGATGTGAGCGCGAGTCCAATCCGTGGAGAGGACCTGTTGACAGTGCGCGGTACATGCCGATCGTGGAGGCGGCTTGGGATCTTGCCAAGGTCTGGGCACTGGCTCCCGAAAGAGAAAATATCAAGGAATTCGTGGACGCGGTAAGAGAGAAGAATCCGCAAGCGGTCTTTTCCGTAGCACACAGTGAGGCAGCTCCCGAGGAGATCGAAGCGCTCATGCCCTACGGACTGAAAATCGGCACACACCATACCAATGCGACGGGCGACCGTGTCAAGTATCCCGAATGCCGCGGTGTATGTGTGGATGAGACGGTTAACTACAACCGTGAGATTTATGCGGAATTGATCTGCGACAGTCGCGGAATTCACGTAGATCCTTACATGCTTCGCTTGGTCAGAAGAATCAAGGGCGATGATCGCATCATCCTCATTTCCGATGCGTATGCCTGCGACGGTCCGATTCCCGAGGGCTATGACGGAGTGGATGACATCAACTTCGATCACGCGGGAGAGATTGCGGGCTCTAAGCTCACGCTGGATATCGCGTGCCGCAACATGATCAAGCACACCGGCGCGTCCTTAGTGGACGTCTTCAAGTTTGCTTCTTATAACCCCGCACGTGCCACGGGACTTCTTGACCGCGGTGAGATTGCCGTCGGCAAGCGTGCCGATCTGGTATTCACCGATTACAAGATGAAGGTGAGCCGCGTGATCATGGGTGGCGAGGTTGTCGGATGAATACGTACACGATTCAGAAAATGAGTGATGCGGGCTGGGATGCGATTCCCACGCTTGAAATGACACACAGATATTTCGAAACCTCCGACGATATCAAGGCATATGCGAAGATTGCGTACGACGATGAGGCGATCCTGGTTCGTCTTCGTACGGTGGAGAAGGTGATTCGCGCCGTCGAGTCGGGTCCCTTGGGAAGCCCGTGTGAGGACAGCTGCCTTGAGTTTTTCTTCTCCCCGATGGAGAATGATCTTCGCTACTTCAATATTGAATTCAACTCCGTCGGATGCCTTTATCTCGGATTTGGAAGCAGCATCAAGGATCTTGTCAGACTGATCTGGGCGGATGATAACAATCTTTTCGCGCCCGAAATTGTCAAGTCTGACGGAGAATGGGAACTGACCTACCGCATCCCGTATTCCTTCATCCGCCGCTTCTTCCCCGATTTCTCTGTCTTTTCCGGAAAGCGCATCCGCGCAAATTGCTACAAATGCGCTGATTTTTCAGAGCCCCCCCATTATATTTCCTGGAGTCCCATTGTGGGCGAGCCTTTCAGATACCATCGCCCCGAATGCTTCGGTGAAATGATCTTTGAGTGATTTTTAATTATTTAAAAATACAAATACAACGAAAAAGGAGAAAAACATGAGCAACTTTATTACCGATCCCGCAACGAAGTTTGACTTCCAGCCCCACGAGTTCGTTCCCTTCAAGGACAAGAAGGTGTGCGAGTACGTCCGTAGTCTCAGCGGCAAGGATCTCGAAAAGAGAGAGGCTTGGTGGCATCCCGAATTCGAGGTCAAGGTGATGATGAACCCCCATCCCGTTCTCATTTCTACCCTCTTCACTCGTCTGAAGGAAGCAAGCGAGGCAGGCAGAAGCTTCACCATGACCCACGGTAACCCCGAGCCCGATACCTACATTCCCTTGGCACAGCTGATCAACTACTTCCAGGTTGACTGCTCCAAGGTCCATCTGTTCGCAGAGGATGAGTGGGCTGACGAGAACGGCAACATCGCTCCCGTTACCTACGAGGCAGGCTTCGCTCACTCCATGATCAAGTACTTCTACTACCAGATCGACGAGAAGCTGCGTATGCCCATGGAAAATGTCCACTTCCCCACCAACGAGAATATCGCTGACTACTCCAAGATCATCAACGACATTACCGAAGGCGGCGCTGACATCGCTTCCACCTCTCCCGGTTGGGCAGGCCACATGGCATTCGTCGATCCCATCCCCGAGTTCATCGGCAGCGGTGACATCGAAGAGTGGCTGAACCAGCCCGCTCAGATCGTTAAGCTGCACACCATGACCATCATGCAGAACTCCCTGAACGGTACCTTGGGCCAGTCCGGCGATATCGCAAACGTTCCTCCCTGTGCAGCAACCATCGGACCTCTGGACGTAATGCGTGCTAAGGAAAGAATCGAAGTCCATGCACTGGCAACCTGCGGTACTTTCTCCTCCTGGCAGAGAATGACCTCCCGTCTGTGCACTCACGGCCCCATCACTCCTTACCTGCCCTCCACCATGCTGCAGACCAAGAAGACTCAGGTCTACATCTCCGAAGAGCTGGCAGCTCCCTTCCAGTGCTGGGAGAAGGTCGGCTACTAAGCCATACCCAATCCGTAAACATCGCCCCCGGACTTTAGGCGGGCTCCCATAGGGATTTATATGCTCCAAACCGGATCTTATTCCACAATACTTCGTCAAAAAACCACGGCAGGCGTCAGCCTTGCCGTGGTTTTTTATCTTGTCTTGCGGAATAATCTCTCGCTTTGGAGTGCTTCGCAGTTTTGAAAGTTAGATTTTTTCTCACAAAGGATTCCAGAGGACGCAGAAATACTGGATGTATTTTAAGGACGATGGATTCTTTGTGGGGAAAAAGATTCTTTCAAAACCGTGTAAATCCCTATGGGAACCCGCCTAACGG
>JAZSMX010000129.1:0-21324 GCA_045536125.1 Eubacteriales bacterium
GGGGTTGCATTCTGTGCCTCGTCAAGAATGATGAATGAGTCATCCAGCGTTCTACCTCGCATATAAGCCAGGGGTGCGATCTCGATCGTTCCCTTTTCCACAAGCTTCTGATAAACGTCGGCGCCGAGCATCTCATACAGCGCATCGTAAAGCGGACGAAGATAAGGATCAATTTTGCTTTGAAGATCCCCCGGCAAGAAGCCGAGCTTTTCGCCCGCCTCGATCGCAGGACGTGTAAGAATGATCCTTGTCACCTGCTTTTCCCGCAATGCCTTAACCGCCATAGCCACCGCGAGGAAGGTTTTTCCCGTACCCGCAGGTCCGACGCCAAGAACGATCGTGTTTTTCCTGATGGCTTCGATATATTGCTGTTGTCCGACCGTTTTTGCCTTCACGGGCTTCCCACGCGTGGTCAGACAAATACAGGAATCTCCCAAGGAAGCAAGATTCTCCTCTTCCCCTGCCGAGATCATATCCAGCGCATACTGAAGTGACTGCTCGGTGATCACCTCGGTCTTTGAGGAAAGCTCGTGCAAATACGAGACGCACTTAGCGGCAGAGGAAACATTCTCTTCGTTCTCTCCCTCAATCACGATGGAATCCCCCGTCTCACTCTCACGGTTACGGAGCGTCACGTCGAATTGTTTTTCAATTCTGTGAGCGTGACAGTCGAAGCTTCCGAATATTTTTGACGTTGCATCGGTGTGCTCCATTTTTACGATCTTACGGTTCATAAGCGTCCTTTCTTATTCTGCAATTTCAAACTCCTGTTGTACTGCAATATCTTCAACACAAACAAGCGTACATTCCAAAATCACACCTGTCTCGTTCATACGTTCCACAATGTTCTTTGACAAAATCTGCACAGATCCCGAAAGCTGTGAAAGCTCCTCCTCCAGCATTGAAAAAGCAGCAAGAGACGCATCGGCATACGAGCGTTCTCTCCGCTCCTCCGTATAGAAGCGCGCCACCTGTGTGGTGACAGACAACGGCAAAACGTGTCCCTCCACAAAATCGGGAACCTTTTCCTTTTCTATTATATCACAAGCACTGTCCGTATTTCCAGTACTTTTGAAAATTTTCATAGAAAAATCAAAAAAATCAACCGTTGCGGAAAGCATTTTTTCGTCCCCGTATACCTTTTCAGAATAGCAAAGCGGGGCTTCAATCCGTAAAACCCGTTCGGTCCGCGCCATCACTCTGCCGTAAGCTCTTGTAAATCTGCATCCTATGCGCTCGCTCTCCATGATTCCGCTGACAAGAAGGTCGCCTTTTTTGACTGCCTGACCGACCGAAACTGCGCTCTCACCACGAAAAAGCTCCATGTATTCGATCTGTCCGTCGCAAGCGGCAATCAGATTCGCGGGCGTTGTTTTTTCCTTCTCATCCTCTTTGAGAGCCTCAATCACCTGAACCCTTGCAACCGTGCCATCAAGATTGATGCTGATCCACGAGATGCGGTCCGTATCGATCAGAATCCGATTTTCCAAACGGGGAACATCAAGATCCCGAAGATAGCTTCCGACGAACAATCCGTTTCTCTCTAAAATTTCACAAACCTCTTCATTGCCAAGCACCTCATTCCCGACCACCCGAATCTCCCACACAAAGCGTTCGGAAAGCACCAACAAAAAAAGAGCGAAAAGCGTCCCCAGGAAAAGTCCCGGACGCTTCCAAAGCCGAAGGAAAACAAACGGAAGTCCCGTTTTTGAAAGAATACGGAACGGAATTCCCCGTGCATCGCAATCCGACGTTAAGCGTCGTACAACGTACAGAGGGAAGCGCATACAAATCTCTCCTCTTTCTCCGCAATGAAAATCCGAATACGGATATCCGTGAGAAAGACAAAGATTTAAAAATTCCGTGCAGTAATTCCGCTCCACCGCAAAAGAAACACCGCCAAACAAAAAAAGCGCAATGCTCACGTCGCTTCCTCCGCACGAACACTCTCCGTGCATTCTCCCGCGCAGGCATTTTTGCAATATCCGATGCGGTCAATCTGTCCCTCCACACTCACACACCCGGCGTTAAAGGAGGTACAAAGCAATCCCTTTCCGCACACGAAGACGTGCTTTTTACCGATGCAAAAGCAGATCCGTTCGGGAGAATAACGGAGAATCCTTCTGCATCCGTAAAAGGTCGCCCCACGTTCCCCGTGCAAAATTGCGGTGTCCTTATAAAACATCGGGACACCGTGTGACACCTCATCGTTCTTCTTTCCGACGCGTGCATTCTTTTTCGTCAACTCCATATGCTCCCCTCCGAGACGTGCACCTGCGGTATAAAAATCATACGCCGTGCGTAATTTGGTAAGGGCGCAAGCATCCTTCGCCTCTTCCACCTCATTCTATGCAAGGACGGTGTCGGCAATGACATACACCCCACGATGCATCGCATCAAAGCGTCATGGACTTCCCTTAGGTTCGGTCTGTACGTCACTTCTTTCTCTTTTTTGCCTGCTTCTTCTTCTAAAAAACGCAAATGCCGCCATTGAATACGTCACGCGTGGCTTGCAGATCGCAATCGGAACGGTCATCCCTGCGCTCTTTCCGTTCATGGTGCTCTCGGAGCTGATCGTTTCGGGGGCGCTTGGAAATATTTGCATCCTTCTGCACCCCTTCTGCCGTGCGCTTCGCCTGAGTCCCTCGGGTGGCTGCGGCTATCTTCTCGGACTTTTATGCGGTGCTCCCGTGGGGGCTCGCTGCCTTGTGGGAGCGTACCAAAGAGGAGATCTCGACAAAAACGAATGCGAATACCTCATAGGAGGTGCCACCGTTCCGTCCTCCGCCTTTCTCGTCAGCGCGGTGGGAACGGTGCTTTGGGAGAACCCGCGGTTTGGAGCGGCACTTTTTGTCATCACGCTTCTCTCTTCTCTTTTCCCCATCTTTTTCATCTTCCGAAAACGAAAAAAGGGGGCGTTCCGTCCCCAAAGCTGTCTTGAAACGCCGAAAGAAAGTAAGGCATCTCTTTTTGCGGATGCCATTCGCGCCTGTGCCGAAACGCTTTTGACGGTCACCGCCTACATTGTCTTTTTTTCTGTGATTACAGGTACGATGGAGCTTGTGCTCTCTCCACTGTCTCCACCTCAATCGCTGCAAGCGCTTCTGTCCTCGATTTTGGAGCTTTCCGATGGAATGAGCCGCATTTCGGCGATGCCGCACACAAAGCCCGCCGCGATCCTTTCGGCATTCGCGGCGGGCTGGGGAGGATTATCGGTGCACTGTCAGGTGCTGTCCGTGTGCGACGGAAGCGGGTTGTCGCTCCGCCCCTACTTTCTGATCAAGTTATGCATGTCTTTGCTCTCGGCAATTCTGATGGCATTGCTCCTTGCGTTGGTGCCATCCCTGATCGGCTGACGCGTCACACATCGATATCCTTCATATAACGGCTTCCGTTCTCGGTGATAAACTGCTTTCTTGCAGGCAGATTATCCCCAAGAAGCGTGTCGAATATAATCTCGGTCGCTGCCGCATCCGCAGGAGACACCGAAATCAGACGTCTCGTTTCCGGATTCATCGTCGTCTGCCACATCATTTCGGGATCGTTTTCACCAAGTCCCTTGGAGCGCTGGAGCGTATACTTTTTATTTCCGAGCTTTTTAAGGATCTCCGCTTTTTCAAATTCGTCGTAAGCAAACAGCGTTTCGTCCTTCGTGGTGATTTCAAACAAGGGCGACTCCGCAATGAAGACTTTATGCTCTGCCAAAAGCGTAGGAAGCAGGCGGTAGAACAGCGTCAAAAGCAGGGTGCGGATCTGGAAGCCGTCCTCGTCGGCATCGGTACAGATGATGACCTTCGACCAACGGAGATTGGCAAGATCAAAGGCGCTCAGATCCTTCTGCTTTTTATTGGTGATCTCCACACCGCAACCGATGACCTTGAGAAGATCAGTGATGATCTCACTTTTGAAAATCTTATCATAGTCGCTCTTCAAGCAGTTCAAGGTTTTTCCGCGAACCGGAATGATCGCCTGGAACTCTGCGTTTCTTCCCAGCTTACAGGAGGTCAGAGCACTGTCTCCCTCAACGATATAAAGCTCCGCCACCGAGGGATCCTTGGAGCGGCAATTGACAAACTTTTCCACGCGGTTTGCCGCATCGATCGATCCCGCGAGCTTCTTCTTGACGTCCACACGAGCGCGCTCTGCGGTTTCACGGCTGCGCTTATTCACAAGCACCTGCTTTGCAAACAGTTCAGCTGCCTTGGGATTTTCGATGAAATAAACCTCCAGCTTCTGACGGATAAATTCATTGAGAGCGTCCGCGATGAAAGCATTATTGATCGCTTTCTTTGTCTGATTCTCATACGAGGTCATGGTCGAAAAGCTGTTGATCACAAGAACCAAGCTGTCCGAAATATCACCGAATGTGATCTTACCCTCGTTTTTGGTATAAAGATTGTTCGCCTTGAGGTATTTGTCCGTGACGTTGGTAAACGCCAGCTTGACTGCACGGTCAGGAGATCCGCCATACTCAAGGAAGCTGGAGTTGTGATAATATTCCAGCATGTTCACAGTGTTGGAAACGCAGAAGGAGATGTCCGCCTTGAATTTGTACTCATCCAGATCGGCGCGATCGCGTCCCTGTGTTTCAAGATGCCATGACACAGGGGCTGTCAAGGCAGCCTCTCCCACCTTTTCTGAAAGATAATCCGCGATTCCGTTTTCATAAACGAAGCGCTCCTCCGTAAAGGTTTCATCCGCTTGCTCCAGATGAAGAACAAAAGCAATTCCCGGATTGACCACAGCCTGGCGGTGAAGCACGTCGCGGAAAAACTCATGTGGGATATCAATGTCCGTAAAAACCTTCAGATCGGGACGCCACAAAACCACCGTTCCCGTGCGCTTTTCCTTCGGTGTCAGAGGTCTTTCCTGCAATTCTCCGTTGACCTCTCCTCTGCGGAAGCGGATGCTGCGCTCCACCTTTCCGTCGTATGACTTGACGATCATATATTCCGAAGCACATTGCGTAGCGCAAGCTCCGAGACCGTTGAGTCCCAAGGAATACTCGTAAGCCGCTCCGCCTTTGTTGTTTTCATACTTACCGCCCGCATAAAGCTCACAGTAAATAAGATCCCAGTTCCATCTTCCCTCGGCTTCATTCCATCCGAGCGGAACACCGCGTCCGCGGTCATCCACCTCGATGCTTTTATCCTGGAAGACCGTTACCTTGATCACCTTACCGTGTCCCTCCCTCGCTTCGTCCACGGAGTTGGAAAGGATCTCGAAGAAAGAATGCTCACATCCTTCAAGACCGTCCGATCCGAAGATCACGGAGGGACGTTTTCTGACGCGGTCAGCTCCCTTGAGCGACTTTATGCTTTGATCGTTATATTGCTGTTCTTCGTTTTTTCTTACTGCCATCCACACGCGTCCTTTCATGCGAACCGATTCGCCGTATTACTGTCATTTAAAGTTATTATAGCAGATAAAGATGCATTTGAAAAGTGGTAAAAACGACGAAAAATAAAAAAATGTACTTTTTCCGTATTTTTTCTATTGAATGTTTTGACGAAAGAATGTATAATATACTTAAACGCTCAAATAAAACCAATCGATTTTCGCTTTCGAAGCGGGAGGAGCTATGAATCAAACTTCACTTCTGCAATATCTGCAAAAAAAACGGTGTACCGTCGTAGGCCTCGGTGTTTCCAACCGTCCCTTGATCGATTTTCTTCTTTCTCACGGTGCCACCGTCACTGCACGTGACCAAAAAGAACGTCATGATTTGGAGACTCTTTGTGACGATCTGGAGAAAAAAGGCGTCACACTCATTCTCGGAAGCTCTTACCTTGACGGGATCGATGAGGATCTGATCTTTCGCTCGCCCGGCTTGCGCCCCGATCTCCCCGCATTTGAAAAAGCGGTGAAGCGAGGTGCAATTCTCACCTCGGAAATGGAGCTTTTTTTGGAGTTGACTCCCGCCACGGTCATCGGAATCACAGGCAGCGACGGAAAAACGACGACCACCACTCTGACAGGAAAAATTCTTGAGGAAGCCTGCCGAAAGCGCGGCTCAGGCAGAGTTTTTATCGGTGGCAATATCGGAAAGCCCCTGTTGCCGGAGGTTTTTAAAATGACCAAAGAGGACTTTGCCGTCCTTGAGCTTTCCAGCTTTCAATTGCAAACCATTCGCCACTCTCCTAAAATTTCCGCCATTACCAACGTTACGGAAAATCATCTCAACTGGCATTTGGGAATGGAAGAATACATCGACGCCAAGTGCAATATCTTCCGTCACGCCCCCTCCGAGGCACTGATTACCAATGCGGAAAACGGGATCACCGCTTCCATCGCCGCTTCGTATCAGGGACAGTTGATCTTATTTTCCTCCCAAAAGCATGGACGACATGAGTTTGGCGTTCAAAAGGAATGCATGCTGGTATATGAAGAAAACGGAACGATCTTCTTTGACGACGGCGCCCGTCACGCCATATTGAATACCGATGAAATTCGCGTTCCCGGAATCCACAACGTTGAAAATTTCATGACTGCCATTGCCTTGACGCATCGGTATGCCGATACAGACAGCGTTCTATCTGTTGCCAAAAGCTTTTTAGGCGTCCCCCACCGTTTGGAATTCGTGCGCCTTTTCGACGGGGTTACTTACTATAACAGCTCCATCGATTCCACTCCGGCGCGCACAGCAGCAGCTCTTTCCGCACTGAAGGAAAAGCCCATTGTCATCTGCGGCGGATACGATAAGCACGTTTCCTATACCCCCTTGGCACACACTCTCTGCGAACGTGCAAGCGCTGTGATTCTCACGGGTGCAACGGCACAAAAAATCAAAAAAGAATTGAACGTGTGCCAAAAGGTCATAGACGGAGTGCTTCCGATCTACGAGGAGCCCGTATTTAAAAATGCTGTTCTCAGGGCGCGTGAAATTGCCAATTCGGGAGATACCGTGCTTCTCTCTCCCGCCTGCGCAAGCTTTGATGCATTCCGCAATTTTGAGGAGCGCGGCGACACCTTCAAGCGCATCGTAAATGAATTCTAAGAAAAGGAGTTTTATAAAATGGATCAGAACCAGCAAACGGAAGGAATCTTTTTCCCCCCTGTGAAAAAGAACGCCTCATACTACCGCAAGGAAGCAAGGTCGCGGCTTTCCGGAAAATGGAAAACCGGCTTTCTCGTTGCGTTTCTCGCAACAATTCTCGGTGCAGCGGGAAACTCCGTAACTCTTTCTCCGAATATCAATGAGGAAGATCTGGAGCAGCTCGCGGAATTTGACTTTTCCGCGCTTCTTCCCTTCCTTCCCCTCTTTATTTTTATCGCCGTATTCTCCGTGCTCTCGGCAATCGCGTTCGATCTTTTCGTATCGGGTCCTGCAGAGCTGGGCTTTCACCGATTTCATCTCGAAGTGATCGATGGAAACGATTCTGCGATCAGCGCATCCACACTCTTCCGCTTTTTCGGACCACACTATCTCAAGGCGGTTGCACTCCGTGCCATTCGTACCTTGATCACCTTTTTGACAGGCGCTCCCGTTCTGGTAGCAACCATTTTGGGCGGTCTTCATTTCTTCAAAGCTATGCTGACCAATCCTGACCTGGGAGAGCTTCTTATGGAGCTTCTTTTCTTCGTTGCCACACTGTCAGCAGGCGCTCTGATCACTGCGGTGATTGCATTCCCCATTTCCTACATGTACACCTTCGCCCCCATGATCTTGGCAGAGTATCCCGCTGCCGGTGCAATCGAAGCTATGAGAAATTCCCGTCACCTTATGAGAGGGCACAAATGGAAGCTCTTTTGTCTTGACCTCAGCTTCATCGGTTGGATTATGTTGGGTGCTCTTACGTTTGGTATCGGTATTATTTTCGTACTGCCCTATATCCATACGGCACGCGCGCTTTACTATCACGATATTTCGGGAAGAGAAACCGCCAAGGAAACGGAATTTCCGAGTCTTGATCCCAACGACTACACCCCTAAAGAAGAATCCACAACAACCTAAGAAAGGACAAAGGCGCTCAAAGCCACTGCAAAACCAATGATGTTTTCCGAAAAGCTTACAAAGCTCGCCCTCAGCGCTGAGGAGGCACTCACAGAGCAATTCAAATATATTGACGGTGTGGCATTTCAAAACACACAAAAGGTAATGGACGCATTCCGAGAGCACCGTGTCAGCGACACCATGTTCCAATCCTCCAGCGGATACGGATATGACGATCGCGGACGTGAAGTATTGGAGGAGGTATGGGCAGACGTATTCGGCGCGGAATGCGCGCTGGTCCGTCACAACATCATCAGCGGAACCCATGCGCTGTCCATCGGTCTTTTCGGCATCCTCCGTCCCGGGGACGTCATGTATTCCGTCGCCGGAAAGCCTTATGATACACTTGAAGAGGTCATCGGTATTTCCGGCACTCCCGGAAACGGATCTCTTCGTGATTTCGGTGTTTCCTATCAGCAAACGGATCTTCTCTCCGACGGAAGCTTTGATTTTCCGGAAATTGAAAAACAGCTTATCGCCCTTGGCGCAAAGATCAAAATGGTATTCGTTCAAAGATCCAAAGGCTATCTCAACCGCAAAACGCTCAGCGTAGAGGAGATTGGTGAGTTGGTCCGTCTTGTCAAACGGATCAGCCCCGACACGTACGTGGTCGTCGATAATTGCTACGGCGAATTTGTTGATACGACAGAGCCGTGCTCCGTCGGTGCGGATCTGGTCATCGGATCTCTGATCAAAAATCCGGGCGGTGGCATTGCGGAGACAGGCGGTTATCTTGCGGGCACGCGTCGCGCCGTTGAGCTTGCAAGCTATCGCATGACCTCGGTCGGCATCGGTGCTGAGGCGGGAGCTACGTTAGGGCAAAACAAGTCCATGTATAAAGGTCTTTTCTTCGCACCGCATACCACAGCCCAAGCATTGAAAACAGCACTTTTGGCAGCATACGTTTTCGAAGCGCTCGGATACAAGGTAGAGCCTCGTTGGAACGAACGCCGCCACGACATCATCCAATCGGTGATCATGGGAAGTGAAGAAGGCTTGTGTGCCTTCTGTCGCGGCATCCAGGAGGGTTCTCCCGTCGATGCATTCGTCACACCCGAGCCCTGGGCAATGCCCGGCTACGGTGACCGTGTTATCATGGCAGCAGGCGCATTTACGCAGGGAAGCTCCATTGAGCTTTCCGCGGACGGACCGCTCCGTCCCCCCTACACCGCATTTTTCCAAGGAGGGCTGACCTACGAAAGCGGGCGCATCGGTGTTCTGTCCGCAGCACAGCGGGTGGAAGAGTTGAAAAAATAAACATACAAAAAATGAATCTGCCCTACGGAAAGTTTTCCGCATGGCAGATTCATTTTTTTCATTTTATATCCTTGCAACGCCCGTTCTGTGAGCCGCCTCGACGACAGCCTTTGCCACCGTGGGAGCGACGCGCCGATCCAAGGCAGAGGGAATGATGTTGGTCTCACTCAACTCCTCCTCCGGGATCAGTGCCGCCAAAGCAAGAGAGGTCGCCACCTTCATCTCCTCATTGATGCACCGCGCGCGACAATCCAGAGCCCCTCGGAAGATACCGGGGAACGCCAGGACGTTGTTGATCTGATTGGGATAATCCGAGCGTCCCGTTCCAACCACACGAGCTCCCTCTGCGAGTGCGACATCGGGCATAATCTCGGGAGTGGGATTTGCCATGGGGAAGACAACCGCATCCCTTGCCATGGAGCGAATCATCTCCTCGGAAACCACCCCGGGGGCGGAAACACCGATGAAAACGTCGGCACCCTTCATCGCATCCGCGAGTGTTCCGTGAAGCATACGGGGATTGGTCAGTTTTGATATTTCCTCATGCGCTGTGTTCAATCCCTCCATACCGCGCACGATGATTCCGAAGCGGTCCACCATCGTCACGTCCGTCGCACCCATATTCAGAAGATGCCGTCCAATCGCACAGCCGGCACTTCCCGCTCCGTTGATCACGATCCGAACGCTTCCGATCTCTTTCTTTACAATCTTCAACGCATTGATCAGTGCCGCCGCGACAACAATCGCCGTACCGTGCTGATCATCGTGAAAGACGGGAATATCACAAATTTCTTTCAGCTTTCTTTCAACCTCAAAGCAGCGAGGTGCGGCAATATCCTCCAGATTGATACCGCCGAAGCTGCCCGACATTAAATAAATAGTACGTACAAGCTCGTCCACGTCTTGCGTTTTGATGCAAAGAGGGAACGCGTCTACGTCCGCGAAGCTCTTAAAGAGAGCACACTTCCCTTCCATAACGGGCATTCCCGCCTCGGGACCGATGTCGCCAAGTCCCAGAATGGCACTTCCGTCCGTCACAACCGCCACAAGGTTATGACGTCTTGTCAAAGAAAAGGACAAGTCGGGATTTTTCTGTATTTCAAGACAAGGCGTTGCAACTCCGGGGGTGTATGCAAGAGATAAATCGTCTCTATCCTCGATCTTACATCTGGAAACAACCTCGATCTTTCCACCCCATTCATAATGCTTCTTCAGCGAATCTTCTCCGATAGACATTTCAAAAAGCTCCTTTGTGTTTTCATTTTCTTGATTCGATTGCCTGCAAATAAGCACGCTTCATAAAAAGCGCATCCTCTGCCTGTGTGCCCGCGGACTCACAGATGATTCTCGGCGCAACGTTTTCAAGCACAATTGCCTCGGCAAGCGGCTCAAAGAGAGGTCCGAATTCTGTATCTTCAAAGGTCAGGTGCTTTTTTTCACCCGCCCCCGTATATTCGATCTTTGAAAAATGACAATGCAAATGCTTTGCAAACACATCACCAAGCTCCGTTCCAATCTGATCAAAAATGCGGCGGTAACTGTCCACATCGGGAAAAGCGCCACCGATATTGCGTGCGTTCAGATGACCGAAATCTACAACGGGTGCGTAGATGGGAGACACCTTACACTGCTCGATGACCTCTTTAAGAGTTCCCAACTGATTGACCTTCCCCATGGTCTCAATTCCCAAACGAATCTTGGTTGCTCCCACTGCCTCGGCAACACGAGACAAGGTATCCTTGGAAAGTGCCATCGCCTCTTCCCGAGAAATTTTTGCAGCACTTCCGCTATGAATCACAATGGTATCCGCACCCAGCAGTTCCGCTGCCCAAAGAGACTTTTGGATATAATCAAGGCTTTTCAGACGCTTTGCCTCTTCCGTTCCGGACAGTGAAATAAAATAAGGAGTGTGAAGGGACATCAAAATTCCGTGTTCTCTCGCTTTGTCTCCGATGGCACGCAAGGTTGCTTCGCTTCCGGAAATTCCGTTGCCTGCTTCATATTCAAAAGCATCCAGCCCCTTCTCTTTTAACCACCCGGGACTTTGCAGAGTGCTTTTCTTTCCCTCACTGTAAAACCAGTCTCCGTTTCCACCCGGACCGAAGGTTGCATGGTTCGTCATTTCACCGTACCCCTTTCCAAAAAACTCAAATTTATGATTTCCTTATTTTCCAAAAAGACATCCACTCAAGATATCCGTTTTTCTTTGCATACTTTCTGATAAACGGACGCTCGCACAACCGTTTCAAACGAAAAAAGAGATTGGTTTTATCCTTGATCGGGGGAACGATGATAGAAACAAGCCCTATGTGCTTGCCCGCATAGGAATCGGTCAGGAGCTGATCCCCAAGCATCGCGCTTTCCTTATGTGTCACACCCATTTTTTTCATCGCTTTTTCAAGCGTTGCACGTCTTGGCTTGTGGCTGTCGGGATAAGCATCCAATCCCAACGTACGGTTGAAGAGCTCCACGCGCGGTGCGTGATTGTTGGAAACCAGAGAGGCTGTGATTCCGTTTTTCGAAAGCTGCTCAAACCAATCGCGGATCTCTTGCGTAGGTTCTGCCACTTCATACGGTGCTAACGTATTGTCAATATCAATCAACAAAGCACGCACACCGATGGATTGCAAAAATTCAGGTGTCACCTCACGGTAGCTTCCAAACATATAATCCGGAGTCAAGTGATCCTTCATTCCTTCGCCCCTCCTTTTTGATTCAAGATCCAATATAGTATAACACAATTTCACTCCTTTTGCAAGAGTTTTGAAAAAACAACGGTTCAAACAATGCTGTAAGCATAGAAGCATAGAAGCATAGAAGTAAAGAAACCCGCCGTCGGAAAACACCCCGACGGCGGGTTTCATGGATCGCTATTTTTTTAGTTTTAAACGCTTTCAACCACCCAAACGGTAGGCACGTCGGCATCGTAATGCCAGTACTGTCCTTCCGCTGCGGAATCGGGCTCGGTCTCGGAGTAGAAATAGAGTACGGCAAGAATCGCATCGTTTCCGCTGGAAATCCGAACCGCTTCAAGATCCGATGCAGTTCCCTTGTAGAAAACAGCCTCAAGAGCCGTGCAGTTTTCAAAGAGAGACGTACCGATCACATCCAGGCTACCGCCCGCAATAACGGTCTTCAAGGACGTGCAGGATGCGAACACCTCTCCATCGTCGGTTCCGTTCTGAGTATCAAAGATACCACTCGTCAATTCCTCTTCGCTGTATTCTCCACCGACTCTTTCCAACGAATCGGGAAGCACGATCGTTTCCAATGCACTACAACCGAAGAATGCTCTCCTACCGATTGCCTTCACACCCTCGGGAATTGTCACTTCCTTCAAAGAAGTGCAATCGCGGAAGGTATGCGTCGCAATCATCTTCACACCCGAAGGAATAACGGCGGATTCCAGCTTCGCACATCCGTCAAAGGCATAATCGCCAATGAGCGTCACCGTGGAAGGAATCTCAAAGTCCATCAGATTTTCGCAGCCGCTGAACGCTTCGGCTCCGATCGCCGTCACGGTTCCCTCCAAGGTAACCGTGGTCAAAGCATCGCAGTTTTGGAAGAGATAGGGTGCAATTTCCGTAACACCGGAAGGAAGCACAATCGATTCAAGAGACTTGCATCCTCTGAATACGTATCCACCGACCGACGTCACACTGTCGGGAATTTCAATATTCTTAAGCTTTTCACAATAGTAGAAAGCAGAATCCCCGATCTTCTTCAGTGTATTGGGAAGCGTCACGGTTTCGAGAGCGCCGCAGCTGTAGAAGGAGGCAAAACCGAGCTCTGTCATGGATGCGGGAATGGCAACCGTCTTGAGTGCATCACAATCCTGGAACGCATACTGACTGATGGTTGTCAAGGAAGTACCGAGATCAAGAGTGGAAACGAGAACACAGCCGGCAAAGGCATAGTCGCCGACCTTCTTGACCCCCTTACCCAACGAAATCTCCGTTGCGGACTTACAATCCTGGAATGCATATCTTTCGATATCGGTTACGGTGTCGGGGATGACAATAGATTCCAGAGCCTCACACTTTTTAAAGGTAGACTCTTTGATCACCGTTAATTTCTTGCCGAGAGAAACGTCCTTGAGTGCCTTGCATTCCTGGAATGCATATTCTCCGAGGGACGTCAAGTCATCGGGAAACGCAATTGCTTCAATCGCGCTTCCGATAAAGCAGTAGTCACCAAGTGAGGTGACGTTTGTGGGAAGCGTAATCGCCTTAAGGGATTCGGTATAACCGAATGCCTTCTCGCCAATCTCGGTAACTCCCTCCGGGATCGTCAAGGTTTCGAGCCCCTTGCATTCGTTGAATGCCTTGTTGCCGATCTTGGCAATTCCCTTTTTGATAGTAACACTCTTCAGATTTTCACAACCGCTGAGAATACCGTTCCCGGTCTCTGTCATACTTCCGGAGAAGACGAAGCTCTTCAGATTCACGCAATCCTTGAAGGCATTCAAGCCAACCTTGGTCACCGTATCGGGAAGAACAACGTCCACAAGTCCCTTGCAGCCCTCAAAGCTTCCCATACCGATCGTGGTGATCTTGGAGGGAATATTCAATTCGGTGATCGAATCACAGCCCTTGAACACGCTGTCACCGATCGCAGTCAGATTTTCGGGAAGATGCAGCTTCGTAACAGAAGCACAGCCCTCAAACGCATTGGCGCCAAGCTCGGATACGTTTTCACCGAACGTGACGTTTTCAAGCAACGCACAGCCCTTGAAAAGTCCCTTGGAAATCACGGATACTTGATCGGGGATCTCAATGCTCGTAATCACAGTTTCCGCAAGTGCCTCTTCACCGATGGTCTTGAGATTCTCGGGAAGCTCGATCTCGGGCAACAGCGCGCATCCCTTGAAGCACTTAGCACCGATGTCGGTTACGCTATCGGGGATCTCAATGGATTTGAGTGCCATGCATCCCTCGAATACGGATGCCTCAAGTGTGGTCAGATTCTTGGGGAGCTTGATTGTTTCAAGCGCCTCACAGCCCTTGAAGGCGGAGTCTCCCAATACGGTCACACCGTCGGGCAAGGACAGGGATTTCAATGCCGTGCATCCCTTAAATGCCTTGGCGGAAACGGTGGTCAGCTTCTCGGGAAGCACGATCTCCTCGATCTGAGCACAGTAGTCAAACGCGGATTCACCCAGCACCTCACCCGTGAAGGTGATTTTTTTCAGCTCGGGAGGAAGCACGTCGGGCGTTTGCTTGGGCGCGCCCGCACCGAAGATGTATCCCAAATAAGAATTGGTCTCCGTGGAAGCACCGACCACACCAAGCTCAAGTGCAGTGATCGCGTTGCATCCCGCAAACGCACCCACACCCACACTCTTTACAGTTTCGGGAAGGGTGACGAATGTCAATCCCTCACACTGCTTGAAAGCGTTCATACCGATCGTTTTCACGCTCGGCGGGAAGCTGATGCTCGTAAGAGCCACACAGCCCATGAATGCAGTATCCTTGATTTCCTTAACGTAAAGGCCGATCTCAACGGTTTCAAGTGCCTCGCAGCGTGCGAACGCCATCGAACCGATGGTCTTGACATTTGCACCGACCGTCACCTTCTTCAAGGAGCTCTTGAGGGTGAATGCGCTTCCCGCAATCTCTGTGACAGCCTTCTCATCGTGATAAGGCGCGATCACAACCTCCTCGGAGCTGCCCTTATAGCCGGAAACGGCAAGAGTACCGTCCTTGAGGGTGCTGTAGGTCAATCCCTCTGTTTCCGTAACCGTGTGTCCGCAAAGCGTACACTTATTGTCGGTTCCGTAAGGATGATAGCCTTTATCACAATCGATGATCGGCTCTTCCTCCTCCACAACCTCGCCGTTCGAATCGGTCACTGCCTCAGAGCCGGTTTCGCCGCTCTGATCGTCAGCGTCAGTCTCTCTGTCACCCGCAGGTCCGATCAAACCGCCGAGATCACCGCAAGAGGCAAAGCACAAAGCTGTGCAACAAAGTGCCAACAGCAAGCATACGGAAGCAAAAAATCTTTTACTGTTCATTTTGTCTCCTCCTTAAAAACATGTACCGCCACACCGTATTTTTTTGATCCGCAACGGAACCGTGCAACGGCATATCCATACATAAATATTATAACACGCACAAAAAAGATTGTCAACGGAAAACGAAAAAAATCAAGCCGACCACACTAATTTTGTGCAGTCGGCTGAATTTTGGAAATCAAAAATAGATTCTTTTCACAAACGTTCTTTACCAAAAACGCGAGTTGTTTCCTTGGGAATATCCGCCGCCATTGCCATAACCGCCGTTTCCATAACCGCCGCTACCGCCGTTTTGATTGGAATTCCCGCCAAAACCGCCCTTTTTCTTGTTTTTCACAGCTTTGATAATCCAATAAACGCAAAGTCCCGCAACCACCAAAAGAAGAAGTGTGGTAAAGATAATCGAGAACGGCATCGTCTTTCCGAATACGTTCTCTCCCGTGTCCACAACAATCACCGCAGAAATCCCCGTCTCCTCGGTGAACTCCGCAAGAACCTCGTTTACAATCTCGTCATTGATATTAAGCTCCGTGTAATTCACGAGTTTTGATTCAGGCGCTTCCGTATGATCATATTCCTTTCGGAAAGAGGATTCCAAGCCAAGACTCTTGATCTCCTTCGTCATCCGCTCCATCACGGAGGAAAGGTCTCTTGTCATGGAGTTTTCATAATAATCCTCGTTGATCGATCCTCTGACCGCTCTGTAGAAAACAGATCCTTCCGCACCGAACATATCACTGATCTCGGTCTCCACGTTATCCCCAATCCAGGCAATGCATTCATAACCGTCGTAATCCTCGTACGTGGTAAAGACGATCAAAAGATGATCCTCGTACAATTCGTCGGGGGATGCCCCGAATGCCTTTTCATACTCGGAATTGGCATACGACTGAAAATCCTTTTCATTATACGTGATCACACCGCCGTCGGCAAGAATTCCGACCGTCGAAGTAATGGACGAGAACAAAAACAGTACTACGAACAAAAGCAAAATGACGGGAGCTAAAATCATTCCGAGAAGGCTGCCAAGGCAACCTCCGCCTCCGTAAAATCTCGGTCCGAATCCAAAGCCGCCGTAATGAGGGCCTCTGTGACCTCCACCAAAGCCGCCACCGCCAAATCCACCTCCGCGAGAGCCTCCTCCAAAACCGCCTCCGCTTGATCCTCCACCGGGTCCCGGCATAATCGTATCCTCACTTTCAAAACAAAATTTGTGATGCGTTCTACGCATTGATCCCAATTATTATACACCATTTCTCTACCAAATACAATACCTTGACTGTATTAATTTACAATATTTGTCCAAAATCATAAAAAGAATAATTCTTATTCTAGTATTTAAGAGAAAATGACAAAAGGCGACAGAAAGACATACAATAAAAATAGCCGATCTTACTTTGAAGATCGGAAAACTCATCATAAAAAGGAGTTGCCATGTATTCAGAAAACAATCACCGCTCTGCCGTACGCCGCGCAGACGGAGAATTTCTTCGTCGAATGATGGGAGGAGAATTATCCGGAAACGGATTTCCGGTCATGAGCATCAATGACAACAGCTCCCACCGTTCCACGCCGATGCGGGATATCAGCCCGCGCACCTTGTGCAACGGAACGAGCAAAAACGATGATTCTTGCCCGACAGAGCTTTCTGCCCCTTCGCTTGCTATGGTTTATTCCCCTAAGCAATGCTGGAGAAAGCTTCTCGATCCCAAGGAAGGATTGAAGGCAGGAACGATCTTTGCAGAGCTCGTCCTGCCCCTGGAGGTTGTCCCCAATCAAGGAAGCAAGGAGGTAAATTCCCGTTGTTGCTTATAAACGGGAAAAATGAACCATGGAACACAATCATAACATGCCCTCCCGATGCCGCGAATATCTGGAAACCTTGCGAGCATTGGATTTTGCCCTCGTAGAAACTGCACTCTATCTTGACGCTTACCCCGACCATCCGGAAGCCCTTTCCTATTACCATGCACTCATTGCAGAAAAAGAAAAGGTGGCATCCGCCTATGAAAAAGCTTGCGGTCCTATGACGATCTACTCAAACAGAAGCCGCACCTCCTGGGACTGGGTGAAAGGTCCTTGGCCCTGGGAACCCGACGCCAACTGAATGAAAGAGAGGATCAATCGATATGTGGACTTATGATAAGAAGCTTCAATATCCTGTAAAAATCAAAAACCCCAACCCTAATCTTGCCTCGCTGATCATTTCACAGCTCGGTGGCCCGGACGGTGAATTGGCAGCCTCCATGCGCTATCTCAACCAGCGTTATTCCATGCCTTGGGGAGAGGTTACGGGACTTCTGACCGATATCGGTACGGAAGAGCTCGCGCATCTTGAAATGGTTGCTGCCATTCTT
This sequence comes from Eubacteriales bacterium, assembly GCA_045536125.1. GTDB lineage: Bacteria > Bacillota > Clostridia > Oscillospirales > CAG-272 > UMGS1865. The sequence continues at coordinate 17,621 of JAZSMX010000129.1, forward strand.
TATCAGCTGACACGCAATATTCCCGAGGAAAAGCTGCCGGGAACGCCCTTTGCCCCCTATTTCACCGATCATACCACAGGCATTTATCCCATCGCCGCTTCGGGTGTTCCCCTTGACATGAAGTACGTCGGCATCAAGGGCGACGTCATAGCTGATCTGAACGAGGATCTGGCGGCAGAGCAAAAGGCACGCGTCACCTATGACAATTTGATCCGTATGTGCGACGATCCCGACGTGCGTGATCCCCTGCGTTATCTCCGCGAGCGTGAAATTGTTCACTATCAACGCTTCGGCGACGCCCTCCGTATCGCACAGGAGCACATGGATTCCCGTAATTTCTATGCCTACAATCCGTCCTTCGACCGTCCCGCACGCAAATAAAATCTCCGACTCTTCCATGTGGGGAAAACTCTTTAGAGAAAGACATCACGCAAAACGGACTGATTCGTTGAGTGCCGAACAAAAGCACACGAGAAAATAAAAAACTGCCAAGAGATCAAAAAAGATCGCATGTCAGCTTTTCAAATGAAAATTGTTGAAAGTTTCAAGGATTACGTGTGTTTTTCAACCTCGTTTGCGACACCGACCGTGCCATTTTGCACCTACAGTGCCGCAAGCGAGGGTTCTACATCCGAACGGCGAAGTCTCGGTCTTTAAAAAACGCCATCATAAAAAAGTGCCCCTACCCGTTATTTTCTATTTTTGCAACGTGTCTTCGTTTTTTCTTACTCCCTGTCGCTTCAAAGCTCACGTTCACAAGAAACTGCACGACATCCTCGGAAGCATCCGGCAAAAGCACTGAGATCCAATGCAGCTTATTCATGTGATACGCAGGATAGACGCCGTCCTTTTCCCCGAAAGATCCGAACATTTCGGTCGGCAGCTTGAGATTGACTACGTCGATGACCTCGTCGCTCTCAAACCCAAACTTACGCCGTGACACTCTCATCACAAGAGCATACCACTTGCGGTTGTCCGCGTGCCTCAGAACCGCCGTCTCAAAATCCTCAGCAAACGGATAGTCGGGAGAGGTGGCGTATGTATCGAGGCAGTATGATAGGAAAGATCGTTTTGTCATATAGCTTTTTACACCAAATACGGTACGATAACATCATAGAACTTTTTACTCCACTCTGCATGGAATTTCGCCATCTGAAGCCAATCGGTTTCATTTTCGATGCTGACGTTATCGATCTTATAGCTAATCTTGCACGATTTAATATCATTTCCACGATTCCATATTAGGGAAACACCAAGATTTTTTTCAATTTGCGCCTTGTGTGTAATCAACCGATCATAGGCAGCCTTATTGTAATCCTTGCTCGCGTTGCCCATATATATCTCCACCCTTGCAGAGTCATAGTTAGCAACACAGCAAATATTGAATCCATTCACACCAAAGAAGCCACTAATCCAGTTTTGCTTGGATGCATGAACATTTGAGAACGATCCATCGCCGTGAGCCTCGTGAATAAAATCAAGGGCATATGTCCAGTATCTTCTGCGTAGTTCATATCGTGTACCAGTTATATCTTCATCGTCAGTAGAGTCATTGACGTCACGAAGGAAGAATATAAGATCACAAGGATCGACATCATATAACTTAAATAATTTACGAAGTAAAGCTATTTTTGTAAATGTGCTGGTATTTCTTTCAGCATATACACCTTCCTCAATTTCAAATGCATTACGAAGGTTTGTAGATTTATTGCTTATATAGGCAACCATTTCTCCATCAGAATCCGTTGAATAAGCTAATTTTGATAGTACAGATTTATCTTCAGAATGCAAGATTTTTAGCACACGTTCAAACATATCAATCCAGCTGGTAACAGGTTGTTCCGTGTTCTTGTAACTGAATTTAGCGATAGTACGTCCGCTGAGATCCGCTTCATCGTCCAATGAGTAGGAGTCCATTTGTTTCTCGACAGGTTTATACTCTGTGTGAGGCATACCCCATATTTCAAGAGCGCGTTTTGACAAATAGATGTTGCGTTCTTCCAGCTCGGATAGCGTCCAAATGTCTTTTTGTGAAATCAACTGATTCATGCGAATTCCGCTTTCGAGGAATCCGTTTTTCATATTTTTCTTTTCTGCGAATGCGCTATTGCTATATTTAGAGTTGTATGCAGTCAAAGTCAAATTGGCAATACGGTGCAACCATGTTTCGTGAACGGTGAGATAATCTTCGCCAAGATCCTTTACCCATGCGGGTGTGAGATGCTGAGGCATAATATGCTCTATGCTATATGTACCATCATCAAAGTGGCGATATACGTCTTTATCTTCAGCCGTACCATAGTTTTCAAGACGCTCCAAAACGTATATTTTGTTTTTGCTGTTCATTAAGTACATCGGGCGCGTCGAGAAGGATTCCGCAAACTCTGCATCATCTGGGAATCTTGCTCTTTCCTTCTTGGCAAGAAGCGCATATTTCAGCTTTGCAACGTAATTATCATCTGTACCATCATAACGCATAACGTCCTTGTGAAGCATCAAGAAAATTTTGTTCAGCGCGTTTGTGGGTAGATCACAGATAGTTCTTCTGAAAAGATAGTTTTCAGTTGTCAAGAAAATATCGGTGACTTCATCCATCGAAAGTTTGTTTTCGAAATGAAGGCGAAGAATTTCCAAGAAGAACGGACGAGTGACCGTCGTTTCCAAACGGTTCAAACGATAAATGCAAGCATTTAAGGTGCTGTTTGCAGTTTTTCCTTTCACGAGAATCTCGTACCACTTGGCATATGACAGCAAATCACATAAAAGCGGTTCTGTTTCAAGCTCACGATCCTCCACATAAGCCTTGAACGTATAATAAATTCGGTTCATCGAAGGCGTGACCTGCTGTTTTACGCTCAAATAGTCACGAATAAACGCACTGACCTCGTATCCGGTGCATACCTCAATTTTATTCCAATATTTTTCGTAAAAATCGTTTTGCTCTTTAGTAGGCAAGCCCATTAAAATGAAATTACGGATCTTATCACCTTCGCTTAATGCCACGCCCGTAGAGTTCAAGCTTTCAAATATCAACTGCGGATTATCATCCTGATTGAGCGTAATGCTGATAATTTCAAGACGTGACATCGAGTCAAACAGCTCATCAATCGTTATTTCTTCCTTTTGGATTCTTTCGTAGAAATATTTATAGTTGATCGTCAGATTTGATTCCTTAATATGCTCAGATTCGTCATTAAACAGCTTGCTGAAAGCCATGCGGTCATTTTTTACAGGCTTCAGCTTGATACGAGTATCATCATCCTGCCATTTGTCCACCAGATAAGTTTCGTAAATTCGTTCACCCAACGACGCTTTCGCAGGTACAACAATTCCTTTTTCCAAAAGATTATACATGGCGAGGAGAAGTAGTGAGACGGTAGTAAGTCTTTGCTGACCGTCAATTACCAAAAATTCGTCATTAGCACCGTCGGGATTGTAAACGGACACAATACTTCCAAAGAAGTGGCTTTTGCGCCCGTTACGAATGACTTTTACAAGATCATCGAACAGTTGCTTACAGTTTTCTATTTTCCAATCGTAATTACGCTGATATACGGGGATAACAAATCGCTTGTTGGATCCCTGCATATAGGCAACGAGTTTCATTTCATTACCTTTCATACTCTTCTCCCATTAATTATTTTCCTCAAAATTCTCGACCTGCTCCATAACTTTACGGAACACCTCGGGGCTATACTGCGGAG
>JAZSMX010000020.1:0-12126 GCA_045536125.1 Eubacteriales bacterium
TCAAATTTTCAATTTGAGACACCCCCTCCGAAACAAACACACAGCCCCCGACGGGAATTTCCGTCGGGGGCATCTTGCGTGTGTCATTCCATAAACGTTTTTCGAAAAAACTATTGACTTTTACGCATTTGTGTAATATAATAAGATCAAGAACCGCTAAAATGCCGTAAATACGGCAAAATACGTCAAAAGGAGCATCCAATCATGACGCTTTACGAAAAAATACAAGAGCTTTGCAAAAGACGCGGAATCAACGTGACCGTTATGTGCCGCGAATGCGGCGCGAGCCGCGGTGCTTTGGGGGATCTCAAGGCGGGAAGAAAGCAGTACCTTTCCACCGATACGCTCAAAAAGATCGCGGAATATTTTTCGGTATCCTTGGACTACCTTCTCTCCGAGGGAGAGGGCTTCGCGCTTCCCTCCAACGTCCGCCCCATCGAGGTCAAGAGATTCCCGATGCTCGGTGAGATCTCCTGCGGATCTCCCATTTTTGCCGAGGAAAACCACGAGACCTATATCGATGCCAGTGCCGACATTCATGCCGACTTTTGTCTGACCGCCAAGGGTGACAGCATGATCGGTGCGCGCATCCACGACGGAGACGTCGTGTTCATTAAGTCCATGCCCATGGTGGAAAACGGACAGATCGCCGCCGTCATCATCGACGACGAGGCAACCCTCAAGCGTTGGTATTTCTACCCCGACAAGGAAAAGCTGGTGCTCACCCCCGAAAATCCCGCCTTTGAGCCACTGGTCTATTTCGGTGAGGAGCTCGCCTCCGTCCGCTGCCTGGGACTTGCCGTCTCCTTCATGAGTAGGCTTTAACAGGAACGGTGTTTGTTTGTGGGAACCTTTTTGCAAAAAGGTTCCCACCCCCTCCAAAAACCTTGATGGAGGGTTTTATTTTTTTGCCTGCCTTCATCACATAACTTCACCTCTTCTTGCACAAAATGCTCCTATATTCCTCTTCCGTAAAAGTTTTTTGAAGGGGTGGGGCTGCATTATATCTTCCGATATTTTTTACTGTCGCCGCGCCCCTCTGCTCTGATCAATCCTTTGTCACACATTTGTTTTGCGAGCGTGAAGGCGCGTGTTTTCTTGACTCCGAGAAGCTCTTGGATTTCGGCCTCTGCCATCTGTCCTTTTTCTTCGATATAATCAAGTATTTTCTGCATCTGTTCCGTAACAGTCATCCCGCTGTCTTTTGCGGCGGCACGATTCATATTAGGCAGTATCATCTTGAAGGTATTTGAGGTTACCTCAATTCTCGGTTGCTCGGAGCAATTTGCATACAGACGGTAGATCTTACGAATTCCCGTACCGTAGGATTCAATCAAATGCAGACGGTGGAAGATATCGGCGAGATTCTTATTTCTCGGTTGCGAAATCCCGCTGCGGATATCGTCAGGCGAGAGTCCGGGCAATAAGCCTCCAATTGAGATAAACTCCATTTCCCTTTCATTTACGTTGATGATAATGCTACCGCTGAAGCTGTAATCACGGTGCACAAGAGCGTTGAGTAACGCCTCGCGCAGAGCTTCTTCGGGGTAGTCGACCTTTTCGATGCGTTCAAGACCTTTGAAGATTGCCACCGTCTTGTTGCAAAGTGAAAGGTAAGCATACGTGTTATCAAGCTGCTCAAATATCGAACCGCCGAATTCCTTGCTATCACGAAACCTCGTGTTTTCTTCATCCGCAAACACAGCCACTTTTGTGGTATGCACGCACTGATCGGAGATAATCAGTGCCAGATTGCTATATAATTCATCGGCTTGAGTGGTAATACCAAGAGCACGGTATTTTGTTTTTGAAAATTCAATGTTATAACGCTTGAATGCTTCCTTTGCGCTCTGAAAGGTCAAAGCCTGTTCCATAGAACGCATGCTTTCAAAGGCATCGCCGTCGGATTCCTTGATCATGGCTCTAATCTGTTCGGGCGAAGCTGACACGGAGGACGTTCCTTGGCGAACGAACACACCGCTGGGCTTCAAACCTTTCGATTTGAGATAATAGGGCTTATACGAGCCTTCTCCCACAGTAATGCGCACAACACGATTCTCTTGAACGGTGTATTTCACAAACATCGTCACATCAGGCATAATCGCATCACGAATGCCGTTCGTAATGCGTGTATAATTTTCGTCCACATTGTCAATGCCTACGGCGTTTCCGTGATTGTCGATTCCGATGTAAATCACGCCACCGTCCGTATTTGCAAACGCAATCACCTCTTTATAAAGATCCTCTGTGAACTGCGATTTGAATTCGATATTTTCGGTTTCAAATGCCATAACGACACCTCCCATAATATGCTACTCTTATTATACACCAAAAATTCACTCTCGTCAAGTGAATAAAGTGAATATTCACTAAATATTTGTGAATTTTCATTCTCCCTCACGAGTAAGCTTTCACAGGAACGGTGTTTGTTTGTGGGAACCTTTTTGCAAAAAGGTTCCCACCCCCTCCAAAAACCTTGATGGAGGGTTTTATTTTTTTGCCCACTTTCATCACATAACTTCACCTCTTCTTGCACAAAATGCTCCTATATTCCTCTTCCGTAAAAGTTTTTTGAAGGGGTGTGGGGGAGCTTTTTTTCAAAAAAGTTCCCCCACAAATAAGGATGTTTTTTTGAAAATACTATTATTAACCGACCGCATGGATCGCGGAGGTGTTGAAACCCACGTAGAGCTGCTCGCGCGCTCGCTCGCCCTCTCGGGGGACGAGGTCACTCTTCTCTCCTTTGGCGGAGAGCTTGCCGACCGCCTCCGCGCGGAGGGCATTTCCTGCCCCTTGATGCCGCCCCCCTCGCATTCACTCTTCTCCTTTTTGGCGCGCCGTCGGATTCTTATCTCGCTCTTGAAAAAGGAACGCTTTGACGTCCTTCACGCGCATACGCGCCTGACCGCGCTTCTCCTTTCTTCCCTTGGAAAACGCGCGCGCCGAGGGGCAGCGCGCGCGGTCACCGTCCACGCGCAATTTTCAAGCACACCCCTCCTTCGCTTTCTCTCCTATTGGGGGGATCGCACCGTTGCCGTCAGCGAGGATCTTGCCGACTACACCGCGCGCGCCTTCCGCGTGGCGCGCGGTGGGATCACCGTCATCCAAAACGGCATCGACCTTGACCGCTTTGCGCGCGATGAGAGCATGCAAGCCGCTCCCCACTCCATCCTCTTTGCAAGCCGCCTTGACGCGGATTGCTCCTTGGGGGCAGAGCTCCTTCTCTCCCTCATCCCAACGCTCCTTTCGCACAGGGAATCGCTTTCCCTGACCGTTGCGGGAGGCGGCGACGCTTACGAAAAGCTCTCCCTGCGTGCCGACAGAATCAACCGAGCCGCAGGGCGACGGGTGGTGAACGTGATCGGGCACGCATCCGACATGCCGACGCTTTTGCGGCAGCACGAAATTTTTGTAGGTGTCTCGCGTGCCGCCATGGAGGCGGCGGCATGCGGATGCGCGGTGATTCTTTGCGGCAACGAGGGCTATCTCGGCACGTGGTGTCGGGAGAACGACGAGGAAGCGGCGCGCACCAATCTTTGCTGCCGCGCGTCTCCCCCACCCACAAGGGAAGCGCTGCTTCGTGATCTTCTCTCCCTGTTGGATGCTCCCGAACGCTTACAGCGGGCACGGGAGGAAGCATGGCTTCTGTCTCGCCGCTACGGACGGGAGCGCATGCTCGCATCGCACCGATCTCTTTACCGCTCGCTCTCACGGGGTGTCAGAACCGTCTGCATCGGCGGATATTTCGGCTGCTCCAACCTTGGCGACGATCTCATCCTTTCGGGATTCTGCTCCCACGTGCAGAAGAATCACCCCGAGATACGCGTCATCGCCCTTTCGGGAAATCCCAAGCTCACGGAGAAAACACACGGTGTCAGAAGCGTGTCCCGTCGCTCTCCCTATGCCATCCTCCGCGCGCTGACCTTGTCGGATGCCTTTTTGTGCGGCGGCGGATCGCTCCTGCAAAACAAAACGGGAAGGCTCTCCTTGGTTTACTATCTCTCGCTTTTGCGCCTTTCCCGTCTTCTCTCGGCGCGCCCCATCCTCTATGCCGCGGGCTTCGGTCCTGTCACAGGCAAGCGCGCTCAGCGCGCGACGCGGCGCACACTCAAAAGCCTTCCCTACCTTTCCTTGCGCGATGCCGTCTCCCATGCTGCCCTTTTGCGGATGAACCTCCCCGCGACGCGCCTGCATCTCACCGCTGATGCGGCATTCCTGCTCGCGCCCCGACACCCCTTTGCCCCTCTGCCAAAAAAATACGGAATTCTTGTCTTCAAGGGGGACACCCCCTCCCCCTTTTTGATGGCGGTGGCGCGGGAGCTTCGTTCCATCGGGTTTTCTCTGTCGCTCATGGTGCTTGACCGCCGCATGGACACGTCGGCAGCCACCGCTGCCGCGACGCAGCTCTCCCTTCCCGTCCTCGTTCCCACAAGTGCCGCGGAAGCCCTTCATTGCCTTTCCGACGCCTCCGTTCTTCTCTCCGAGCGACTTCACGCGCTCATTCTTGCCGTGATGTCGGGAACGCCCGCCGTCGGATATCTGCGCGACGCGAGCGACGAAAAGATCCCCGCCTTTGCCAAAAGCGCAAAGCTCCCCTGCTTCCTTGAGGGGGCATGCGAAAGCGGGGAGGTGGTACGGACACTCATCGCCGAAGCCGACGCGAGCGGCGAGAGGCGGAAGTCGTTTTTTTCGCTGGCACAGAGTGCGCGAAAAAAAGCCGAAAAAGACCTTGCAAAAATCTTTGAACTATTGTATAATGAAGAATAGTATCAAGGAAAGGACGCTTTTATGAAACACGCACAGCTTGCAGATCTTTTGCGCCCCGAGGATTTTGACGGCATCGTCGGTCAGGATCACCTCTTTGGAGAAAAGGGTGTCATCCGCCGTATGCTGGCAGGCGGCAGAATCACGAACATGATCTTCTACGGCCCTCCCGGCACGGGGAAAACCACCGCCGCAGGGGTGATCGCGCGTCAGTCGGGCATGACCTTCCGCCGCCTCAATGCCACCTCCGCCTCCCTCTCCGACGTCAAGGACGTCATCAAGGAGACCGAAAATATTTTCGGTTCGGGGGGACTTCTTCTCTATCTCGATGAGATTCAATATTTCAACCGGAAGCAGCAGCAATCCCTTTTGGAGTATATGGAGGACGGGCGCATCACGCTCATCGCCTCCACCACGGAGAATCCGCACTTTTTCGTCTATAACGCGATCCTCTCGCGTTCCTCACTCTTTGAATTCAAGGCGGTGGGCAAGGAAGCCCTGCGCCCCGTGCTTCTGCGCGCCCTCGACTACCTAAACGGGGAAACGGGACTTCAGAAAACCGCCTCACGTGAGGTTGTGGACTATATCGGGCATTGCGCGCGCGGTGACGTGCGCCATTCCATCGTTCTCTTTGAAAACGCTTACCATGCCGCCGACGAAGAGATCCTTGCCACGCACGTGGATTCCTTCGATACCTCGATCAGCAATTTCAACGACGATACGCACTACGACCTTCTCTCCTGCCTTCAGAAGTCCATCCGCGGCTCCGATCCCGATGCGGCTGTCTTCTACCTTGCGAAGCTTCTCTCGTCGGGAGAATTGATCTCGGTCTGCCGCCGTCTCCAGGTCATCGCCTCCGAGGACGTAGGACTTGCCTACCCCATGGCAGCGGCAATCACGCGCGCATGCTGCGAGAGTGCCAAGGAGCTCGGCATGCCCGAAGCACGCATTCCGCTTGCCAATGCCACCATTCTCCTTGCCACCGCCCCCAAATCCAACTCTGCGGATATGGCGGTCAGCACGGCAATGGAGTACGCGCAAAAGGGCGCGGGGCCGGAAATCCCCACGCACCTCCAAAGCCCCCTCTTCAAGGGCTATCAATATCCCCACGATTATGAAAATCACTACGTCCGTCAAGCCTATATGCCGCGCGACCTGGAGGGAACGGTCTTCTACCACCCGGGTCCCAACAAAACCGAGCAGGCGGCAGCGGAATATTGGAAAAAGATCAAGGAAAAGCAGTAACAGAAAGCAGCTCCAAGAGCAGCAAAAATAAGAGTGAGGCAAATGCGGTTCGCATTTGCCTCACGCTTATTTTGTTTCGTTTATTCGTTTCCTAACTCCGCGTTGTCCGCACAGGATACGGTGGGAGCCTTGACTCTCATTTTCTTTTGCATGACAAGAAGCGCGCCCGTCAGTGCCACGGGAAGGGCGACGGCAGCAGTGCCGAGAGCCACACGGAGCTTCTTCTTGAATTTCTTTCGGTTGAATTCGGGAGTGTCCTCCTGCAATTCCTCCATGACCTCGCGCGTCAGTTCATCCAACGTCTTTTGCGCGATCAGATCGGGATCGATGGCGGGATCCTCATCGGGATCCAAGGTATCCGAATCCTTGACAACGTCCCAGGAATCGCGGATGACGCGTCTGCGCTCGTAAACGCGAAGCGCAAAGTGAAGGATCGCCGCAATGACGATCAGCCCCAGTGCCACAGCCCCCACCAAAATGAAGTGCCACGCCTTTGGGACATAATGTGTATATGCGCTGAGCAGCAGTGCAATCCCGCTTCCCAGCAATGCCGCGATGACGGCAAACACAGCAATCGTTTTCGAAACAACGCGGAGCAATCTCGGTCTCATATCCGTTCCTCCATAAAAAATTCGGTACTCTTTTTATAATGATACCATGAAAAAGGCAAATTGTCAACAGCGAAGAAAATTTTTTTACGTTTTTTCCTGTCGCTCCGAAAAAGAGGGAGCTTTTTCAGAAGCGGAAGGGAGACGCACCGTCCGACGCGTCGTTCCTCGGATCGAACGGAAGATACGGCACAAGCGCCGATGCCGTGTTGGAAATGGGCATGGACTGAATGTAAACCTTACCGGGCCCCGTGATCCGGGTGTTAAAGAAGCCCTCGCCGCCAAGGAACTTGTTTTTGATACCTTTGACACTCTGAATGTCCATGGTACATCCGTCGGTCATTGCCGCAAGATATCCCGTGTCAACGACCACGGTCTGCCCCATGCCGAGGGTATATTCCTTGCAATAGCCGTCGATCTCCAAAAAGACAAGCCCGTCGCCCGAAATCCGTTGCATGATGAAGCCCTCGCCGCCGAAGAAGCCGCTTCCGAGCTTTTTCTGAAAATGCACCGACAGATCCAAGCCCTTCTCCATCGCAAGAAAGCCGCCCTTCTGTACAATGATTCCGTTGCCCGGCGTCACGCGGTAAGGAATGATAGAGCCGGGGAAGCTGGAGGCAAAGGCAATCATGCCCTCACCGCCCATCGCGGTGTACTCGTTCAAGAAGATCGATTCTCCCGAAAAGATTCTTCCGAACGCCTTTTTAAAGCCACCCGCACTCGTCTCCATGTGCATGTTGGGGCTCATCCAGCTCATGCCGCCCCCCTCACAGCAAACCGTCTGCCCCGCCTCGGGATAACAGATCACCACGGGCAGATTGCCGCCCTCAATACTGTATTTGATCATAAAACACTCCTTTTGTGACCGCAAGGGTGAACGCACGCAAGCGTCACTCGGGTTGAACACTCAAAAGATAATAGGATACGTAGGTCTCCTTCAAAGCCTTTGCCGCTTTCTCGGGATCGTTCAAATCGGATACCTTGGGGCCTTGCTTGCCGTCCGAATCCGAGGTCGCCCACCAGCCCTCACTCTTTTCAAAGGTCACGCTCTCCAGAAGTCGGCATCCGTTGAAGGCGCCCTTTCCGATGCCCGCAAGCGATTTCGGAAGCGTAAGCTCCTTCAGTGCAGTACATCCGCTGAATACGGAGGTGCTGATCACGCGAAGCGCGGAATCCTTGCCGAACTCAATCTCGGTCAAAGCGGTACAGTTCTGAAACGCGGAGGAATCGATCCCCGTCACCGTGGCGGGTAAGGACACCTTCTTGAGCGACGTGCAATACGCAAAGGCAGAGGAACCGACCGATCTTAAAAGGCAGCCCTCGGGATAGGTGACGCTGACAAGATCGGTGCGAAGCGCGAATGCCGTCGAATGAATTTCATAAGCCTTTCCGTCAACGTCCTTCGGAAGCACCAGATTCTCGGCATCCCCCTTATAAAAGATCAGCCCGTAGGTGTATCCCATATCGTAGAAGAAGAAGCCGTCCTCGGTTTCAAGGATTCTGCTCTCGGTCTCAAGATTTTTGTAAACGTGCCACGCGTAGCGCCCGAGGTATCCGTTTTCCCACTCGTCGTGATCGGTAATCTCGATCTTGTCCGAAAGGTCGTACACCTCCACCAGGCGACCGCACTCCAAAAACGCGTCCTTGCCGATCACACCCAGATGCTTGGGAAGCGTGACGGACAGAAGAGAGTAACAGTCACGGAACGCGGCGTCTCCGATCTCTCGCAATTCTCCCTCGGGGGCGATCGCGACCCGATACAGAAGCTTGCAGCCCTCAAACGCGGATGCGCCGAGCGTTTCAACGCGCGAAGGAATCTCGACCTCCAAAAGTGAGGAACAGCCCGCAAACGCCTTCTCCCCGATCTCCTCAAGTGTGCTCGGGAGCACCGTTTCCTCAAGAGAGGTGCAATTCGCAAGGGCGCGCGCCCCGATGCGCTCGGTCTTCTCTGAAAGGATCACCCTCTCGATTCGGCTGCATCCGAGAAATGCGGCTTGCGGAAGCTCCGAGAGATCCGTCACCGTCACCGTTTGAAGGGATGAGGGAACAAAGTCGTTATTCCGCGCGGCTTCGGGAGCACCGAAGATATAGCCGAAATGCAGATTTTTTTCATCATTACGTGCTTGCCCCGTAAAGGGAAGCGTGATGCTCTCAAGCCCGTCACAGCTGTAAAAGGCTTGCGCGCCGATGCGCTCCACACTGTCGGGAATCACGACCTCGGTCAATGCCTTGCAATAGGAAAACGAGCCGTAGCCGATCTCCACCACCCCGTCGGGGAAGGAAATCCGAGCAAGGCTTCTGCAGCCGAGGAAGGCATCGTCTCCGATGACTCGGATCTCTCCGGGAAGCTCGACCTCGGTCAAGGAAGAGCAATCCTCAAAGGCGGCGCGTCCGATGACGGAGAGGGGGGAATCCTCCTCAAAGCGAATCACGCGCAGATTCTTGTGTCCGCGGAACGCGCCGTCCGCGATCTCCCGGACGGGAAGTCCGTCGTATTCCGCGCGGATGAGCAGCTCCTCTTCCCCGCGCGCCCCCGAAGAGGACACCGTGTAAAAGCTACCGTCCTCGCTCAGTGTATATACGAGAGTCCCCTCGCCTTGTTCCTCCGCGCACCCCGACAACACAAGGGAAAGAAGACACACGGCAAGTGCCGCGAGCCACGTCGCTCTTTTGATACGTTTCATTGAAATCTCCTTACAGTTTACGTCCCATCACGTTATTTTGCTTTTTTGTGCTTGGCACGGGAAAGACGCTGCGCGTAAGCATACGCGCGCAGAACGCTCTTTCCAAAGACCGATTTGTCGAAGCGGAGAGAGAGAGACTCGCTCTTCCTTGCCGCCGCGCGACGCCATTCGGTATTTTGCATGATGAAGGAAAGCGCATTCATGAATTCCTTTTGATTCGTGTAGGAAAATCCGTTTTCCCCTTCCTTGAGAATGTCGGTAAGGCAGGGATCGCGTCGGCAAAGCAGCGGAAGTCCGTTTGCCGCCGCCTCGATGTAGGTGAGCCCCTGCGTTTCACTGGTGGAAGCACAGGCGAACACGTCACCGAGCTGATAATAGATCTGCACCGCCGAGGGATCGACCATGCCCGTAAAGATCACGTGCTTGCTAAGTCCCAGCCGCGCCGCCGTCTCCCGAAGCTCCTCCATCGCAGGGCCGCCGCCTACGATCAGAAGGCGCAGAGCACTGTGCTTGCGGCGCGCACGCGAGAGGAAGCGAAGCAATTCGTCAATGTTCTTTTCCTTCCCGAGACGCCCCAAGAACACCATCACGAAATCGTCCTCGCCGATGCCAAGCTCGCTCCGCTTCTGCCGCCGTGTCTCGGCGGTGATGCGCTTGCGGTGCTGGGACAGGGAGATGCCGCTCGGGATAATGCAAATGGGCTTTCCGAGCGAATAGGATTTCAGCGTTTTCTTCGTCTTGGAGCTGGGCGCGATGATCAGGGAGACGTTGCGAAGCCGCCACTTGGCGATGCTTGACACCGTGTATTTTCCAAAGCGCTCGCTGATGCCGATATACCCCACGTACTGCTCGTACATCGTGTGAAAGGTATGAACGATGGGCGCGCCCGTGCATCTTGAGATGCGATCGGCATAGGGCATTGTGGAGATCTCGCACTGACTGTGAATGACGTCGGGCTTCCAAAGGATCAATTCCCTCACAAGATCGTTATGGATGGGAAGCGTAATGCGCGCGTTGGGATAAACCAAAGCGGGCATGGAGCAGATATAATAGATTCTGCCCTCCTTGTAGCTGTGCACGGTGTCCGACAGCGTCAGAACGCGCACCTCGTGCCCCAGACGCTCCAATTCGCTCTGCAAATTCTTGACCGAGGTAATCACCCCGTTTGCCGTTAGCTTTCCCTTAGTGCCCGCAGAATATAAATCACTTGTGATCAAGATCTTCATTGCGTGTCATCTCCTTCTCGGAATATGCTTCTATTGTATCATAAAATCCCCGTTTTGCCAATAGTTTTTTGAAAAAAAAGGGCATTCTTCGCGAAAGATGCGGAAAACGCGATTCTTTATTGACTTTTTGGTCGGAATTTGCTATACTTACTTCATAAAAAGCACACAAAACGGAGGAACGGTATCATGTCATGGAGTCTTGAACTGAAAAAGCGCGGTGTCCCCGAAATCCCCGCATGTCGCGCAGAGGATTGGGCGCAGCTTCGCGCATCCTACAAGAATTTTTTTTGTGAGAACGTCTACGGTCAACCCGTTCCACCCCCCACGTCACTTTCCTTTTTGGAGGAAGCGCCGACAGATCCCCGCTTTGCGGCAGGCCTTGGCATCAGCTACGGTGTCACGGCAAAGGCGTGCATCGAAGGGAAAGAGGTCTCCTTCCCTTTCCGCGTTTGTATTCCGAAGAGTGAGCGTCCCGTCCCCTTCTTCGTGCTCTGCAACTTCCAAAAAGATGAGCCGAACCCCTATCTCCCTATCGAGGAAATCATCGACCGCGGCTTTGGCGTGATCTATGCGATCTATACCGACGTCACCTCCGATGACGAAGATTTTTCAAACGGCATTTCTGCCGCTCTCTATCCCGACGGAGGCGCGTCACGCGCGCCCGATGCCACGGGAAAAATTCAGATGTGGGCATGGGCGAACAGCCGCATGCTGGATTATGCCTTGAGGGACGCGCGCTTTGATCCCGATCGCTCCGCTGTGGTGGGGCACTCCCGTCTCGGGAAAACCGCCCTTGTCACGGGCATGATGGATGAGCGCTTCCGTTTCGTCATCTCTAACAATGCAGGCTGCTCGGGCGATGCCATCACCAAACTGAAGGAGGGAGAGCGGATCGAAGTGATCTCCCGCGTTTTCCCCCACTGGTTCTGTCCCAACTACCGTCATCGCTACTGTGGCGCTGACGGTGAGGAGGGTACCATGGACTTCGACCAGCACATGCTCCTTGCCACCGCCGCTCCCCGCGTGCTGATGGTGGGAAGTGCCGAAGAGGATCTTTGGGCAGATCCCGTCTCCGAAAAGCTTTGCTGCTTCGCGGCAAGCCGCGCATGGGAAAATCTGGGGCTTGTCGGATTCGTCGCCCCCGATGCCCCTCCCGCCATCGGAGAGGATGACAGCGACGGCAATATCTGCTACCACCACCGTCGCGGTGCGCATTATCTTTCCCGCCTCGACTGGGTGTCCTACATGAACGCCATCGAAAAAAAGAGCTGACAGAAGAACACGGGGGTGAGTCGAATGCGAAAATGCATTTGGTACTCACCCCAAACCCTTATTACAAACAGAAAGAGATAACAAATCGTTCGTCGAAATGTTATCTCTTTTTCTGTTGTTATAAAGTGATGTTATTCGCTTCGCTCATAGTGATGTTGCGCCCGTTGGTCGCAGTGATGTGATGTTTGCCCACTGTGGCGAAGCCACAACATCACAGCCGAAGGCTACATCATTAGGCGAAGCCGACATCACTTGCCCGCAAGGGCAAACATCGTTCGGCGCACCTGCTTTATTGCAGGTCGCCGTTGTCGGGCTTCTTGTTGTAGT